>JAFIGA010000174.1 GCA_020831715.1 Leptospira sp.
TGGAATATTCACTATCATAGAGAGTTCTAAAGCTGGTTTTGTGATAGAGGTAGATGTCGCTTGATTTGACTTTTTCATTGGATATTCTGACCAAACTTTTGAGTTCATTGGAGGGCGACATACCTGTGAATTCACGGGTTATAGTTCGGAATTCGCCATTTTCGTGGAGTTGGATGCGAACACGGTATTGAGTATATTGGTTAATTATTTTTGCATTCTCCACTTTTTCTTCGATGGCAGATTGAAGTGATTCTAAGAACTTATCTTTGTTAAAGGGGATTTGGAAATAAGTGGCTGATTCTTCCATTCTCTGTAAGTGGTAATTTAGGAGGCGAAAGGTTTTGCCGGTCCAGAGCAGACTTTCGAAGATATGAAAATCCCGAGGGAGGTCAACTTTTTCTGTGAGAAAGCGTGCTTTGTTTTTGCATTCTTCGTATTCATCATCCGGATCGGAGTCCAGAACTATACCACTCCCGATGGACATATTGCACTTTTTATCTTTGTATTGGATTGTACGGATGGCAATATTCCAAATGGATGCACGTTTGGACGAAATCGGTGGTGTATAACCAATGCTTCCCGTATAGAAAGATCTTGGGTTTTCTTCGAGTTCGTGGATGATTTCCATGGCACGAATTTTGGGAGCACCGGTGATGGAGCCGCAAGGAAATAAATTTTCCATAAGTTCCCAGATTGATTTGTCCGGTGAAATTTCGGATTCAACTTCGGATGTCATTTGGTGGATGGTTTGATAGGTTTCTATTTGGAATAGATTTTTGGTTTTTACCGATCCCATTTGGGAGATTTTGCCCAGATCATTTCTTAGAAGATCTACAATCATGAGATTTTCTGCACGGTTTTTCTCGGAACTTTTTAAGGCTTGGGCAATTTTTATGTCTTCGGATAGAAAGGGAGAACGATTTGCAGTTCCCTTCATTGGACGAGTCAATACTTTGTTATTACTCACTTCCAGAAATAATTCGGGAGACAGAGATATTAATTTAGTATCACCTAAATCCAAGTAGGCGGAGTATTTGACCTTCTGTCTGGATAATAGATACTCATAGAGTTCAATAGATGATCCTTCCCAGTCAAAACTCATCGGAAAGGTTAGATTGATCTGATAGCAGTCTCCGTTTTGTAGATAGCTTTTGATCTTTTCAATTTTTTTTGAATATTTTAATTTATCCAAGGACCAATGAATGTTTTCGGCAGAGTGGGGAGTATTTTTGTTTTGAAAATCTGTGATGGATTCTTCTGCATTCTGAAAAACACCCATTACAAAGTAGGGAAGTTCTGTTGATTTAGGCAATGCGTAGTTTAACTTTTCTTCCCAGATCATTCCGGCTTCGTAGGTTATAAAGCCGGCTATCCAATGTTCGGAGAAGTCACCCGATTTTAAAAACTTCCAATCCCTGTGAAAGTCATCAATATTGTTGGGAGCTAAAACTCTGACAGGGTCTTGGAGGTAAAGAGATTGAACCTTTCCGGGGATACTTTTTGTATCTTGAAAAAGGAAGGATTTCAGATTTTAAAAATCCATCCTTTGCAGGTCTTCCAGAGGGTAGGTCATATAGGCGGTTGTTACATGGTTGGAGGAAATCAAGCTGAAATGTTCCAATGGATCGATGCCCATATTATAGAACCCTTCGTCTATCATTGCAATTCCAAAACCTGCAGATTCCTTCTCATCCAAAAAGTCAGGTCGAAAAAAGTCAGCAGAGTTTCCGTCTTTTGCCAGTTCTGCATGCTTTTCTCGGGAAGCCTCAATTCGCTTTAGATCTAGTCCCATGATTGGTGAATCGTTTCTAATTCTAAGATAGAGTTCTTTATCACTCAATTTAATTTTGAGAGAAATTTTGCGAAGATCCTTATCGATTTTTGCCTTGGCTTCCTTTAAAAAAGCTTTTTCAGGATCCGATAAATCCACTTTCTTGGAACGAACTTTATCTTGGAGTTGTAGAATTTTCTGAACAGTTTTCTTTAGTTTGTCAGGAACCACATATCTCTGCATAGCATCTCGAAGTGGACTCGTGTCGAGAATAACATTTAATAATTCCTCTGCTTCTTGCTCGGTGATTGGGTCATCAGAATCCGAATGCAGGAGTTTTTGGAACAATTCATCACGAAATATCGTATGGCGAAGATTACCCTTAACCGCATTCAACAGCGCTTCCATCACGCCACTGAATAGATGAAAACCGGCGAGGGGATTTGCCCCGATTCTACCCAATATACCTTGGATTACCTGATCCAAAATATCACGAGTTGGCTTGGTAAGACCTTTCAATTCAAAATGAAGGCTGTTCCTTTGGACAACAGAATCGAGGTTTTGGAGAATAGCATCTCCTCTTAAAATTTTATTTTCATTTTGCATAAGTTTTAGAATCTTTCTGGTTCAGAATACTAAGCTTGTCTTAGAAAGCAAGGAAATTTACATTGGAAATATGGAAAAAAGGTTCTTTGATTTGCAGACTCCGGATTTGGGAGACACTGAAAAAATTGAATTGGTCAAATGGTACAAAAAAATTGGCGATCCCATCTTGGAAGGGGACGAAGTTTTGGAACTGGTGACTGACAAGGCGGCATTCCCCATGGAATCGCCCAAGACAGGAAGATTGGTAGAGGTACTGTTCTCCGAGGGATCAGTCGTAAAAAAAGGCGAAGTTCTAGGGCAAATGGAGATAGATTGATTTGAAAATTATCCACATATCAGATTTACATTTTCCAACTAAATTGAACCCTTATGCATTGAGAAAAAAGTCTTTGATTGGCTATGTAAACTATGCATTTCGGAGAAGAAAAAAACACCAACTCTACCGAGCACTTTTAGAATCCATTCAGTCCATGGAATATGATTGCCTTATCATCAGTGGGGATATCACAAATATTTCCCATCCTAAAGAATTCCAAGAAGCTCGTAAAATTTTGGATCCCGTTTTGGACGAAAGAGCATTTGTGATTCCCGGCAATCATGATCGCTATACCAAGGAATCATTTGAAAAATCATATTTTGAAAATACCTTTGGAGAGTTCTCCGGTGAGTCCATGAATTTGGATGAAAAGGGATATCTAAAAATCAAGAAGATCAAAAATCTCACCTTGGTTGGATGGGATTCCAATATTCCACTCCCACCTATGCAGGCACAGGGGTTTGTGGATTTGGATGTTGTGAAATCCACCATTCATTTTTTGAATCAGTCTAATATACAGAATTACATGGTTGTCTGCCATCATCCAATATGGAATCCCAAAGAAAGACAAGAGTCCGAAAGACATCGCTTACTCAATAGAGGTGAAGTTCTGGATTTATTAAAAGAGCGTCCTCCGATTGCTTTCTTTCATGGACATCTTCACACCAATTGGGTGAGAGAGCCTGATGAAGATGTTCCATTTTTTGTTGTAAACTCTGCCTCTTCTACACGGGACAGTGATCCAAGGCATGAGAGTGGTTATCATATCATGTCGAATAATGAAAAGTTGGATCAACCATGGAAAATCACTCGTATGGTTTACTCAAAGTTAGATAACGAATTTAAAGAAAAAGAAATAATTAATTACAAAGGATAGAAAATGTCAGAATCAAAACCCGACATCGCAAAGATACAAAAAGAATTACTAAACGTGAAGCACCCCGAACTCAAGAAGGACATTGTGTCCTTGGGTATGGTGTCAAAAATTGAACCCACAGACGACGGTGTAAGTATCGTTCTTAAGACACCTAACAGTGATAGAAGAATGCAGATAGGAATGGAAGCACAGATCCGCCAAGTTCTAAGTAAGATTGAAAATACCGGCAAGCCCAAGATCAAGTTCGAAGTTGACCAGAATATGAAGTTTGACGAGGGAAACCGTATTCGCGGAGTCAAGAAAGTTATAGCGATTGGTTCCGGAAAAGGTGGTGTGGGTAAGTCCACAGTTACTTCCAATTTGGCGGCGGCTTGTGTGAATGCCGGTTTTAAAGTTGGAATTATGGACGCGGATATCTATGGACCTTCCATTGGTAAAATGTTTGGTTCATCGGGAAGGGTTCCTCTTAAAGTCGAAGATGATAGAATCTATCCGATAGAAAAAGGTGGCATCAAGATTATTTCATTTTCTTTTTTGGTAAATGAAGATCAACCCGTTGTTTGGCGAGGACCCATGCTGGGCAAGGCTGTGGAGCAATTTTTATATGATGTAGTATGGGGTGAGCTGGATTTCCTATTCGTGGATCTTCCTCCGGGAACAGGTGACGTTCAATTGAGTCTTGCTCAATTGATAGATTTGGATGGTGCAATTCTAGTAACCACCCCCCAACAAGTAGCTCTCTTGGATGCCAACCGTGCCGCGGCTATGCTGAATCAAGTGAAGATTCCTATTCTGGGAATTGTGGAAAATATGAGCGAGTTTGTATGTCCCAAATGTGGTCATTCTTCGGCTATATTTTCCGAAGGCGGTGGAGATAAAATGGCGAAGGGATTGGGTGTTCCAAAATTAGGGGGCGTTCCCATTAATATGGAAATCATGCAATCAGGAGAGTCCGGGCTACCTTTAGTGCTAAAGGATAAAGACTCTGCAATTGCCAAGGCATATGCAAATATTCTTGCCAATCTCCAAGAAGAGATCAAGAATTGGGAGTAGTTAAAAAAACCTTGCCAGAACAGATTGATTTTGTAAAATAACAAGCAAGGAGAGAACTATGGTTTTTGAAAAAGGATCGAATCGAAATCCAAGCGGCAATCTCATTCTCTACTGCAATGTGATTGGTGAAAACCCCGTACAACCGGGTGGTGGTATCATTGCATCCAATGTTGTAGTGAGTTTTTTAAAAATCGGAGCCAATTATCCTGTTGTAACTTTTCCTCCGGTTGCACTCCCTACTGTAGCGGATTTAAGAAATATTATAGATGTAAATATAGATGCATACGATATCATTCGTTTGCCTGATTTTGAAATGCCGGAAACCCAAGAGGCAGCCAATAATTACATTCAAGATCAAATGGAAAAATTCAATCAAGTTGTAATGCGCTATGTTGAGCTTTGTAAGAAAAGAGAAAAGAAAGAACCTACTATTCGACCGGAGGATTTACCTTCCTCGGGTGTCGAAGGATATCTTGAGGCTCTTGCTAATCTTTCTTTGGAATTGAGGAAATCAACAGGTCTTGCCAAGGAAGCTACTCAGTTAAAAGTCGAACGAGTAGTGAATAGTTTTTCCTCTCTACACCCTCAGTATGATGTTGATAATTTTAAGAAGGCATTGAATTTTCCGGGAAACCAGGGAGAGGAATTGATTCGGCTCTACTTGAAAAAATTCAATGCGATATCAACGGAAAATTATGAAGATGCAGTAGCTTATAAAAGAATGATCGAAGAGATAGAAACATCTAGCAGATCCTAGGTTTTCTTCCATTTTGCAATATGTCGGTATCATTTCCCGTTTCTCCGAAGAAGCAAGAAGCCTTGCTTCAAAAAATGCTAACATTGGGTATTCGTGAATCCGACTTGGAAGAAAGCTTTGTTCGATCCTCCGGCAATGGAGGGCAGAATGTGAACAAAGTATCCACAGCAGTTCGACTTGTCCACAAGCCCTCCGGTGAAGAGGTCAAGTGCAATGTCTACCGAACCCAAGGACTAAACCGCTATAAGGCAAGGGCAATCCTCTGCGAGAGATTGGAATCCAAAACTTCCAACTTGGATTCCAATTCCCCCGGTGCAAAGCGCGTCCTGAAAATTCGCAAATCCAAAGAAGACAAGGCAAGAAGGGCTCGAAAGAAAAAAGAACGCCTCCTCCAAGAGAGATTGCAAGAGAACGATCTAGACGATAGTAGCGATGAAATTAATAGAATAGATTCAATTGATCTTACGGATACAACAGAGATCTAAAAATTCATTTACATACTGGCTTTTTTTAAAAACCTGGAAGTAGCTAGTTAGCAATTATAGGAAATATATGAATTCAAAATCTGTAGCCGAAATTCGAGAGTTGTACCTAAAATATTTTGAAGATAAGGGACATTCTGTTGTTCCTTCCTCATCTCTTATCCCTGCGGGAGATCCCACTCTTCTATTTACAACTGCAGGAATGGTGCAGTTCAAGCCTTATTTTACGGGAGCAGTCGAGCTGCCCTTTACCAAGGCAACTTCGGCACAGAAATGCTTAAGAACCACAGACCTCGAAAATGTAGGTCAGACCGAAAGGCACTGCACATTCTTTGAGATGCTGGGGAATTTTAGTTTCGGTGATTACTTTAAAAAGGAAGCAATCCACTATTCATTGGAATTTTCTGTGAAGCATTTGGGAATCCCATTTGACAAGATATGGATTACAATATTCGAAAACGATGATGAAGCCAAAGAAATGTGGATGGCGGAAGGTGTTCCGGAAGAACGAATTGTTCGCCTAGGCAAGAAAGATAACTTCTGGGGACCTGCCGGAGACAGTGGAGCATGTGGGCCTTGCAGTGAATTGTATCTTGATCGCGGTGTGGCAAAAGGTTTTGCCGGATGCAGCAATGATAAGCCGAGTTGCAAGCCGGGATGTGATTGCGACCGATTCATGGAATACTGGAACTTAGTATTCAATCAATTCAACCAAACTGTAGAAGGTGAGTTCCTCCCACTCAAGCAAACAGGAATTGATACGGGAGCAGGGATAGAACGGATCGCACTTCTCTTGCAAGAGGTGGATTCAGTTTATGACACAGATGAATTCAGGAAAATATTACAGAAGATTTCCGAGCTATCGGGAAAGGCATATGATGAGTCTACCAAGACCGCCTTTCGTGTGATAGCGGATCATTCCAGATCGGTATTTTTCGCGATTGGAGATTCTATCTATCCGGATAGAACAGGTAGAGGCTATGTAATTCGAAGATTGATTCGACGGGCATCGCTTTTTGCCAGAAGGCTAGGTATGAAAGAGCCATTTATCAATCTATTGGTTGATACTTTAAGTGATGTTTATTCAGGAAGATATCCGGAACTGAAGATTAAAAAATCCGAAATCCAACGAATTCTTCGCGCGGAAGAGGAATTATTTTTACATACTCTGGAACTGGGTTTGGAAGAACTGGAATCCATATTGGCGAGAATGAAAAATGAAGGGGTCGTGAAGTTATCGGGAAAAGATTCGTTTAGATTGTACGGAACTTTTGGATTTCCCAAAGAGATGACTCAAGAGTTGGTTGCGGAAAGAAATATCGAATTTGATGAAGAGTCCTTTGAAGCAGAATTGGAGAAGGATAGAAATATCTCCAGGGATAGTTGGAAAGGGAAAACAACCAGCTTTCTTACAGGAATAGATTCCAGCCAAGGATTGAACACGGAGTTTTTGGGATATACCGATCAATCTTCCAAGGGTAGAGTGCAATATATATTCAATTCGTCCGGTAAGGTTATGGATAGCATTCAATCAGGCGAAGAGGGAGTTTTGATCTTGGATAAAACTCCGTTCTATGCAGAATCGGGTGGCCAGATTGGTGATCAGGGCTTTATCAAGGGTGAAGGGTTTTTATTTAGAGTAACAGATGTTCAGAAAGAAAATGAATCCTTTCTTCATATAGGTTCTTTGTTAAAGGGTAGTCTCAAAATAGGAACAGAAGTAGAAGCAGAAATTGACTCACCCAGAAGACTCAGTCTTGCCGCTCATCATTCCGGAACACATTTAATGCATTCAGCACTTCGCAATATTTTGGGAGATCATGTTCGTCAGAAAGCTTCCTTGGTATCGGATGACTATTTGAGATTCGACTTTTCTCATCCTCAGGCAATGACAGAAGATGAGATTTCAAAAGTGGAAGAATTTGTAAATTCTGCAATCAATTCTGCAATTCAAGTGGACACAAAAGTTCTACCTATTCAGGAGGCGAAGGAATCGGGAGCTATTGCCTTCTTTGAAGAAAAATACGGAGATATGGTGCGAATTGTAACTATGGGGGATCGGTCTGTTGAATTCTGTGGGGGAACCCATGTGAAAAATACAGGAGATATACAATACTTTTCTATTCTCAAGGAATCTTCTCCGGGTGCGGGAAATCGTAGAATTGAAGCTGTTTGTGGTAATGCGGTAGTTCAATATTATACCAAAACATTCCAAGAGTTAGCCGAAAAAGTACAAAGCTACAATGTGAAGGCTAAAGAAATATATTCCAATCCGGATTCCGAATTGATCCGAACATCTATTCCCGATCCCACTCAGGTTGAAAAAGATTTTTCTGAGAAAGGATCGGCAATGGTTGGTTCTTATAGAAAATTGAAAGATTCAGTTGAAAAGGATTGGGACGAAAAATCAACTAAACTTTTCAAAGAATCTAAAAAGATACAGGCAGAAAATTTTCAAAACAATCCGGAACTTCTCCAAGAGCTTGCAGACTCAGCAATCGAAATCAAAGGATTTAAAATCGTCTCTAAGATTTTCAAAGATGTGGACGCCAAGGCATTGAAAGAACTTGCTGATGGACTCAAATCCAGAATAGAAAACGTGGTTGTTCTTTTTGGTTCTCGAAATGAAGACAGTGCCACACTAGTATTCATGTGCAACCAAGCATCAGTAAAACAAGGTGTCCACTGTGGGAATATTCTTAAGACATCCATGGAAGTCTTAGGTGGAAAAGGTGGAGGGAAGCCCGATATGGCACAGGGTGGGGGAAAGGCTCCCGAAAAATTGGAAGAAGCACTGGAACTTGCAAAGAGTGTGATTTAATATTTCCAATAAAAAAGTTCCATTTATCTTTAAATTTTGTTGTCAAGATTAGGAAAGAAATAAAAAATTTGACAATATGAAACCTGAGACCAAAAAAATACTGATATATACTTTTATCTTCGATGCACTATTGATTGTGTATTTGGGGGGAGCTTATTTCTTTTCCAGCGAAGTCATTGATTTTAAGCAAAGGACAATGGAAGAGGATCGCATCAACCAAGAGGTGGAAAACTGGGCAAGTTTTGGTCTTCCTGAGCCTGAAGAACATAGTTTTACCAACGGAGATATCACACTCAAGGCTTGGTATTTCCCGAATTCTTTTAAGAGAGACTGTGGAGTATTGCTCCTTCATGGTTTTACGGGCACTAGGTGGGGTGTGATGAAATATGCTCCTATTTTTTGGAAGAGAGGCTGCAGTATATTTGCCTATGACCACAGAAAACATGGTGAGTCGGATGGTCGTTATGGAACTTTTGGTTATTATGAAAAATATGATTTATTGAACGGTTTAAAATATTTTGAATCCATGTCAGGAATTGCTCCGGAAAGAATCGGAGTTTTAGGTGAATCATTGGGGGCGGCTACTTCCATTCTCGCGCTTGAGGGAAATGATAAATACGCATTTTTAATTGCTGAATCTCCTTATAAAGATTTGGATTCCATAGTCGGAAAAAAGGCTGTTGAGATCTACGGGTCTTGGGTAAAATTATTTATTCCTGTAGCGTATATGATATCTGAGATTCGAGCGGATTTTACAATTGATGCAGTCAGTCCAATCACAGCGGCTAAGGCTATCAAACTTCCGACACTCATCATCCACTCCAACATGGATGATTATACTCCACATGAGCATTCCATTGAGATTCATAAAAACATGAATTCGGAAACGAGTGAGTTGGTATTAACCGATTGGGGTTCTAAGCATGCCAGGTCAATCAATGATGACTTTGAAAAATTTGAAGCAATTGTCTTGGAATTCTTAAGCAGACATGCAAAGGACTTTTGAGTGATGATAAATCGAAGTTAGATGTCAGTTCGAGATAATCTAAATTTTTAGATTTTCCAAACCGTTCTCATTGAACTCATTGGCGTATTTTTCAACGAAGGGTGTTTCTTTTTCGATGCGCTCTTCGATCGCCATGGAAGCAATTGCCGATTCCCCGTAGTGTCTATGAAAATCTCTATGAGCAAGTCTATGTATGAGTTCTTCCCAAAAGGTTTCTTCCTCATAATACTCCATCATATCCGCAATTCCGGAAGATTCTTCAAATTCCCTGGTCAGAGTAAGTGATTCTGAGTTATGATCATGGGTCACCAATTGACTGAGTCCGACTGAATCTGCTTGGCTGTAGATATGTTGCGCAACTTCGCTCATTCTATTTTCCCCGGGAGTGGGGCTTTCGTAGTCGCTGAATCCTACGATCCAGTCTCCCATAAATACTAATTTTAATAGTGCTTCGTATTGTTCTATTGACAGCTCTAGATTCATCAATTTAATAGGAAATGGTACTTGCTTATACATGCAACGCGTTTTTTATCCTTTTGGAACAAAACTAGGGAAAGATATTTTTTCTCTAATCCCCAACACAGAGGCAATTGCCTACAAAAATGAAGAAATCGACTCGATTCGGAATGAATCGGGTGATGTGCTTGTTGCAAACACAAGACTTGCTATTCATGAACAAAATATACTAAAATATAAGAATTTTTCGATTTTTGCCACTGTCAGTTCAGGAACAGATCATGTGAATTGGGATGATTTAAAAAAATACAAAAGGGAATTTATGAATTCTCCCGGTTGCAATGCAAGTTCTGTTGCAGAGTATATCTGGGTCGCCATTCGCGATCAATTTGCCGGAGAAAAATTTAATTCATCCAATCAAATGTCCATTCCCAAAGTAGGTATTATCGGAATGGGAAATGTGGGAACTGCTCTCTCTAAATTACTTCAAAGGAAGGCAATTCCTTTCCGATTTTTCGACCCATTTGTTGCCGGAAGCGATTCATGGCAAAATGTATTGTCTTGTAACATAGTTTCTTTTCATGTACCATTGGTTCGGAAAACTAAAGACCCGGAACATTTTACAGAAGGAATGGTATCCGAAAAAGATGTGGATTGTATTATGCAAAACGGAATGTTTCTCAACACTTCCCGAGGAGAAATCCTTTCTGAAAATGGTCTGAATCGACTTCTAATGAGAGATGATCTCAGACTAGTATTAGATGTATTCTCTCCGGAACCTGTGGATGAAAATTTGGCTCAAAAATTATTGCTCCGAGAAAATTCCATCTACACTCCACATATTGCCGGTTACTCACAGTTAGGCAGAGTGCAGGGAACTTACCTACTCGCAAAACAAATTGCCCAAAAATTCGGATCGACATACCCTGCCGAATTGCAGAATTTTCTTCAATATGGTCTTCCTTGGAAAACGAACGACTTCCTTGAGGTAGAATCCAATCTCTTAAAGGAATCTTGGAAGAAGGGAGATTTTGGATATTTTGAATCAAGGAGAAATAACTATCCACTCCGGGAAGACTTGGAAATCTAATAGGTGAGAATTTCAGGGGAGTTGCTGTGCAACTGGGGGGGTGCCTCCTCTTTGGGAATTGTCGGCATTGGAGTGCTCACATTCGTTCGCAGGAGAATTAACAACCACAGCACCAATTGCGTGTTGCAATGTAGTGCTGGGCAGGCGGAATGAAAGGAATGAATGGCTGAGCCATTCAATACGGAAGGTTTGTGAAAATAGCCCCACGCTTAAGCATGGGGCTTGTGATAATTTATATTAGTTGGATGGTTGTTTTTCTTCTGTCAATTTAAATTTTGGAAAAGTTTGGAATTTAGGTAATTTTGTTCGGGTCTGCCGATCATCTAGCATCTGATTGCTTTAGCAATCACTCCCTTTCGACAGGCGGAGCCGTAGTCGACCCCCCCAGCTTGCAGGTCCTAATGAGCAAGCTCTCCTGAATCAATGTAAGAAAAGACTTCCGGGGAAATCGCAGCACCGAGAAGCAACCGAAGTTGCTTCGAATGCGAGATTGTGACCACAATCGAACGAAGGTGAGTGAAGTGAGTCACTGGATTCGAGAATACATCCCAAAAAAATAGATCTCAATATCATATTCCAATTGGGATGTTATGATCGAATCCCAATGAGGATTTCAGGGATTTAGGTGGAAATACTTCCTGCAGGGGAAGGTGGTTTTGATGATTAGCGTTTTTTCGTTGGTTTTAGGATAATGACTTACTTTAACAACTTAAACTATCTAACCTAAATCAATTTCCACGCCAATCCGGGGCAAATTAAGGGAAGGAATCCCATCAACCCTCTCGCCCGTCGGCGAGCCCCCCTACTTCCGTTGTTAAAATTTTATTTTTAAACAAACTTCGATTTAATATTTAAAAATACATTCTTCCAAAAAACTCGAGTATCATGCATGGTTTTGTAGAACACAGGAACGATAATCAAAGTAATCATGGATGCGAAAACCAATCCCCAGCCAAATGCAAGTGCCATAGGAACCAAGAAGGGATCCTTTCCACCGATACCATAAGCAGTTGGTAGTAGCCCTAAAACGGTGGTGATGGTTGTTAATACTACGGCACGAAGTCTTACAGACCCTGTTTCCATCAGTATCTCATAGACTGATTTCTTGGGATTGGCAAGTCTGAGTTGGTTCGCATAATCTACCAAGACGATTGAATCGTTAACCACAACTCCGGCAAGTCCTATGATTCCAAGGAAGGCAAGAAAAGAAAAATACTCTCCATGGAAAACAAAAGCTATAATAACTCCAATGAAGGCAAAAGGTATGGCACTCATAACAATAATAGGTTGGAGAAGGGAACGAAATAAAGAAGCCAAAATCATAAATATAATCAATGCTCCCACAAGAAAGGCTCTACCTAATGACTCAAAGGATTCCTCTGTATCCTTATTCTCTCCTGAGAATCTAGCTGTATAACCGGGATATTCGGACAAAATATTTTCTGCTAATTTCTTGGCTTTCGTGTTGGCTTCTCTGGATGTGACTACATTCTCATCCAAATTTGCTGTAACTGTAATGAGTCTTTTTCCGTCTAAATGGTTGATGGAGGCTCGTCCGGGTGATCTTTCATAACGTATCATTCTGGAAACAGGAATAAGATTACCGGCAACATTATTTACAAATATATTTTTCAAGCTATCCAAAGAATTACGAAAAGATTGCGGAAAGCGAACGCGAACATCTACTTCCTCATCTGCTCTCTTGATCTTGGTAGCAACTGTCCCTTGGTAGGCTGTATTTATAGCATTGGCAATCTGAACCACAGATACTCCGGCAAAGGAAGCCAAAGATTCATCGACATAAACTCTTACCTCATCCTTTCCCTCCACGAAGTCATCTCCGATGTCGACTACACCTTTTACCTGGGCTAATACATTTTTGTATTTTACCGCAATTTCTTGTAGCTTATCGAAATCATCTCCTTTTATCTCTATGGCGATCGGTTTTCCTACGGGTGGACCACCTGCGAGCTTTTCGAATTCTATGTTGACCAATTTACCTCTAAGTTTTGAGAATTCAGCAGGTCCATCTAAATCCAATTCAACCTTTTCTTTAATTTTTTTGCCTTGTTTAATTAGAGTTTGTCTTTCTTGTTCCTCTTGTTCCAGGCGCATCGCCAAGGCTTTTTCATTGAGAAGATAAGCGGTTTTATCTCTTATTATATTTATAATTTCCTCTGTGCTTCGATCTCTATCATCATCTGGTGTGAGATAAACAAGAAGCTGAGCATAGTTTTTTCCTCGTTTGGTGAAAGGGTCATTGGGATCTTTTTGGATAATTCCCACTCGTGTCACATAATTCTCTACTTCACCATCAGCTAGTTGTGCTACTTCGTGTTCTACTGCTCGAGTAAATCTTTCGGTTCCTTCCAAATTCAAACCGGTTTCCGCTGTGATTTTTACATGGAAGGTTTCTATGGCGCCCGGAAATAATTTAACCTTACCTAATGTAACTTGTATTACTAGACTTGAAACAAAAATTAAATTGAGAATAAGAATGGTCTTCCATTTGTTCCTTAATGCAATACCTAAAAATGGAATATAGTATTTCATTTTAAATCGATAAAACCATCCGCTTTCATGCTTAATCTCACCCTTCATATTGGATGTTTTTGATATATCATAGAGGTGAGATGGAAGTATAAACAATGCCTCAATGAGAGATGATACCAAAGCAAGTATCACCACAAGTGGAATCATTTTGATGAATTTTCCAAATATTCCCGTCATAAAAAGCATCGGGGCAAATGCCGCAACCGTTGTTGATATGGTCGCAGTTACAGGTGCAATTACTTCATTGGTTCCCCTCAGTGCCGCTTCATAAGGAGCAACGCCTTGCTCGATATAGCGGTATACATTCTCACAGATAATGATGGCATCATCCACAATAATACCGATAACAATAATTAAGCCAAGCATAGAGATTAAATTTAATGTAACCCCTAGATAGTTCATGGCAATAAATGCCATACCAAAAGAAATGGGAATTCCCAATGCCGTCATCAGAGCCATTCTCCATCCCAAAAATAAAAATAAGGAAGCAGTAACCAAAATTAGCCCGGAAATTGCGTTGGACATGAGAACTCCGAGTCTTCGTCGAATGAATTTTGATAAATCATTTACATAAGCTACTTGTATCTCTTCACCGTAAAACTTTAAGAAATCCTCTACAATTTCTTTTGATTCGTCAACTACAGTAATTGCATCCGCTTTTTCTCGTTTAATTACAGTTAAGGCAATACTTGTTAGTCCATTCGCCTTGTCCATGTATTCACTTTCTACAAAACCCTCCGATACATCTGCAATATCCTTCAGAATTATGGATTTTCCTGCATCATTGGTTCGAACATATACCTTTTCTATTTCTTCGGGAGTATCGAATTCTCCGACAGTTCTTACTATTATTTCTTTATCATTTCCTGTTATATTCCCACCCGGAAAATTTACATTCCGATTGCTCAATGAAGTGATTACTTGGGTAGAAGAGATCGAAAGAAAACTCATTATGGAAGGCTTGAGATCCACATGCATCTCTGTATCGTTCCATCCTCTTTTGGCAATTCTAGCCACACCGGAGAGATCTTTCAGTCTTTCTTCCAGAATTTTAGATCTATCTTTTAGTTCTTTTTCATTGAGAATGGGTTTACCGTCTATGAGTTTGCTGGATACATCCACCTCAATTACGGGTTGTCTGGCTGTGGTAATTTCTGTTACCAAAGGCTCTTCTGCATCATCAGGGAGGTCCGTTACTCTATCAATTGCAGATTTTATATCATCAATGACCTTATCTGTATTTTTTGTATTCGGATCTATAGTTATAATAATACCGGAGCGGTTTTCAAGGGAGGCAGAGCGAAATTCTTTTAGTCCATCAACTTCCTTAATTGCATCTTCCAATGGTTTGGTGACTAGTTTTTCCACATCGGCGGGGGATGCTCCCGGATAAATTGTTGTGACAGAAACAATATCAAAATCTATATTGGGAAATGCCTCACGATTCATGGTTGCCGCGGTGTAACCACCGACTAAAATGATGAGAAAGGTGAGCAAATTCACGAAAATGCTTTTTTCTAAAAAATACGCTACTAGACCTTTTCCCATTTGATGTTTCCTGTTACTTTACTATATTTACTAAATGTACTTCAACTCTAATAATTCAAATATTGCCTATCGAAAATATATTTCGATTAGGTTAATCCAAATCTTTTCCCTGAGTGTCTATCTCTTCATTGTATCCAAATAGCTTAGGGCTCTTGAGTCTATCAACATAAAGAGTTCCAAATAGGTGATCGCATTCATGTTGCAATACGATAGCTCTAAATCCACTGATGGTTTCTTCATGAAGATTGAATTTCTCATCTCTCCAAGTCATCTTGATCTGATTTGGTCTTTCTACATATCCCCTCATGCCGGGAACAGATAGGCATCCTTCCCAAAATCCATCTTTATTCTCTGTTAATGGTTCTATGACGGGATTGATAATGATTTGCGAGGGGACTTCGGGGGCTCCTTTGTATCGACCGGGATCTTCTTCGGTACCTACTACTACTAATTTTTTCAAAACACCAATCTGAGGTGCAGCCAGACCTACACCATCTGCATGTTTCATAGTATCAAACATATCTCGAATAAGCTTCTTGAAATCTTTTGTCGATACTTCGTCCTCTGTAATATCATCGCTGAATCTTCTGAGGAGTGGATTTCCTATTCTTAGTATCTTTCTTATTGCCATGCTTCTTCCACTAGAGAGTTAATATATCTGCCCATACCTTATCCAATTTCATATTTGAATCCTTGGCTAAATTCATCAGCAAATATTTTTTTATAACCAGGGAAGTTTTTAGACTTTCGTCGGATTCCAATGGAAAGCTATTCCATTGAGCATTGTGATACTTCTCCAACAAGGTTTTGGTTTCATAATAGAATTTCTGTCTGGATTTATCGGTTCTTAAAAACTTGAGATTATAATTGGGAGCTTTGCCGGCTTGAGACTGAGCAAATGATAGATGGTGAGCGATGGGTTGAGCTGCGATCCAATCCAAAAGATAAAATCCTTTTTTATCCCAATAGGTTTTCAAAACTTCCAAAAAAGTTCCCATGGAACCCAATAAATCCCATTCCGGAGAAAATAGATAAGCAGAGGTAATTAAATTATCGTCTTGTAAAAATATTTTTCTCCAAAATGCAAAGGACATTCCGCCTAAGATTACATATTTTTGATTTTCATTTTCTTGGAGAATTGGGTGAATTTCATCAATAGCGATATTTTGAAGATTTTCTAATGAGTCAGGTTTTAGCCAATTAGAACTCTCCGGAAGGTAGAAATAGAGGACGTGAAAATGAGGTTCGAGAATTTTCCCAAGTTCCCTGAGGTTTCTCGGTGTATCAAATAGATCTTGGAAAATATAAACTTCCGGAGCATCAGGAAGACCTTTTCGGTCGTATTTAAAGATCATATTTTGGTTCCGGCAAAAAAGAATTTGACGAGGAAATAGAATTCCAAGAAACTATAGAAAATGCGTGGAGACGAGGGGTATCGAACCCCCGACCTTTTGAATGCCATTCAAACGCTCTCCCAGCTGAGCTACGTCCCCGCATGACACCAGATTTTAGGAGAGAAGTCTCGTGTCAAGGAAAGTCTAGTAAAATAAGGAAATCTCATGTCTCAAGAATCTGTTGAAGAGCTTAATAAAAAAATTAGAATACAAAATGATATTATCAAAGGCTATGAAAAAGTCTTAAAATTAAACGAAGAAGAACTCGCCAACAGTGACGAGATTATTCGAATGTATGAGCAGATTATCGATTACTCAAGAGTTGAACTAAAAAATGCCCAAGAAACAATGCAAGCGAATCAAATTGTATCAACACTTTCTCGTGATGAACTCATGGGAGCACTTGATAAAATTAAATCACTCGAAGATGCCAATCGTAAACTTCGAGAAGAATCTCTGAAATTTTCTCGTAAATAAAACCATTGGAACGTGACCAGATTCATTCCCTAGTTGAATTGAATGGGAAGGATGGTATTTTTGTCCGCCAGGATCGAAAACTATCCGAGATACTACGGTTCATTTTGAGTCAGGCAACTCGATTGGTAGGAGCTGTAAACGGCGCGTTCTATCTCATAGATGAAACGGGGAAATTACAACGACATGGAACGCCTGTTCATGAAGAATATTCCGACAAAATAGCGAGACATTCTTTTAAAAATAGAAAGAACTTATTGCTAAAGAAAAATTCCAAACTAAAGATAGGTGGAGATAGTATACCCTGCTCCTATATAGCTTGCTTTCTAGGTCAAGATACCGGGCTATTGGATCTGGGAGTTTTCATATTGGAAGATATAAAACATTTTGAAAACTTTTCTCAACAAGATTTCGAATTGATTTCGTATTATTCATCTAATTTGAGTTTACTTTTAAGGGACTCTCAGGTATCGGATGAGAAAGATGATGTCTACACATCTCTATTAACTTCCGTTTTGCTGCTGGTAGACAATTCCAATATTCACCAAAGAAACAATCATCTAGAATATCAACTTGAAGAAATAATCAGAGTTTCGGGGCTTATCAACTCTTCTTTGGAATTGAATCAACTTTTGGAATCTATCATGGAAAGTGCAAAGGCTGTATTTCGAACTGAAGGCAGTTCTTTGATGCTAGTGGATCCCACCAAGGAATATTTATACTTTCAAATAGTTACCGGCGATAAGAAAGAAGAAGTGCAAAAAATCAGAGTTCCTATGGGGCAGGGTATTGCGGGAACAGTAGCTGTATCCAGAAAACCCATGATCATCAATGATGCAATCAATGATCCCAGGGTTTTTCGTGGTGTGGATGAGGCATCCAATTTCGTGACCAGAAATATATTGGCGGCTCCATTGGTTGTAGAGGATGAGGTGATTGGAATCATAGAAGCCATCAATACTATAGATCGAAATCATTTTTCCCAATCGGATTTGGATCTTTTCTTGAGTTTTTCCACATCTTGTGCCTTGGCAATTCAGAAGACAAGGCTATTGGAAAATTTGGAGGCAATGAACCTCACGTTGCAAGAAAAGCTTCGAACATTGGGATCTTTGTTTGAACTTGGTCAAGCTGTGATGGAATCCCATGAAGAAGTGGATTTAGTAATTCGCTCCAATGAAATCATCGCTACGGAAATGGACTCATCCATTGTTGCCACAATACTTGTAGACAGGAAAAAACAACAAATAGATGTTTATTCACTTATAAATGAAATAAAGAAACACAATAAAGATAATTTCATTCGAGATTCACTTGTTTTGGAATCCATATTATACAATAAAACAGTAATTAATGGTAGTGAATCAATTCAAAAGTCGAAAGACTCCTTGGATTTGGAATTGATTCGTGGATCGCATATTTTACTTCCTCTTTCAACTAATGGAGAAAAACCCTTTGGCGTAATTGTAGTTTCCGGGAAAAAAACTCCCGGTGATTTTGAAGAAAATCACCTTCTGCTTTTAAAAGCAATTAGTTCACAGGTGATTAAAGGGTACGAAAATTTAAAGTTAAATCAGGAGATGATTAGTAAGAAAGCAATTGAAAAAGAGATTGAAATCACAAGAAATATACAGAATAATATTCTTCCAAAAGTACAATCATCAACTTCCAATTTTGATTTGGGGGTTAAGTCTGTAGCCGCAAAAGAAGTGAGTGGAGACTTTTTTGACCTACATAAATACCAAGATGGGCAATATTCTTTTTTGGTTGCTGATGTGTCCGGTAAAAGTCTTCCAGCTGCTATTTTTATGGCAATTTCTTCTTCTATCATTCGCACACTTTCAAGGAATCATTTACTTAAACCTGACGAGATACTATTCCAAGCCAATTCCTTGATCTATGAAGATTCCCAATCAGGAATGTTTGTAACATTATTTTATATTCATTACGATCCGGTTACACGAGAAATTAACTATGCTTCGGCAGGTCACAATGATCAAATTTGGATTAAAGAAGATGGCTCCTACGAGCTTTTGAAGGGGAAGGGTGCACCATTGGGTGTTGTCCCCAGTGGAAATTATGTGGGTGGAAGAATCAATGTCTCACCCGGGGATATTTTTGTTATTTATACGGACGGTGCCATTGAAGAGAAAAATTCTCAAGATGAAGAATTTGGTCTGGATCGATTTATCGAAGAAATAATCGCAAGAAAAAATTTGCCATCACAGATGATTGTGGAAGAATTGTATAAGTTAATTGTTGATTTTGCGGAAGGTGCGGAACAATTTGATGATTTTACGGTGATGATATTGAAGTTTGATGATGATTATCAATTCCAAAAGGAATTTCCTGCCAATACATCGCAGATTCCAAAGCTAAGAGATTTCGTTGCCGATTCTCTGGTCGGAAGAAATATCCCGGAAATGATCATGGAAGATATACTATTGGCTTGCGATGAAGCTGCTACCAATATCGTTATGCATGGATACAAAAATACTCAGATTAACAAACCTGTTTTCAGTTGTTCCTTGATGCTATTGGAAGAGACACTTTTGATCCGATTTGTGGATGAGGGTTTGGAATTCAATCGAAATTCTGTGAAACCTCCTTCCGTTGAGGCTAATTTGAAAGGCGAAAGAAAGGGTGGATTTGGAGTCTTCTTAGTTGAAAAATTAATGGATAGCGTTAGCTACAAGAGAGAGGGAAATACCAATGTGCTCCTCTTGGAAAAAAATATTAGGTGAATAAATGGAATATATTGTAGAAAGAAAAGATAAATACAAAGTAATTAAATTCATAGGAAATATGGATGTCCATAGCGTCCATAAAATTGAAAAATCTATGATGGAAGAAGTAAAAAAAGAATCAAAGGTAAATCTTGTGATGGATCTTACAAAGGTTGATTTTGTGTCTTCCGCCGGGCTTAGAGTATTGGTCGGTACTTTGAAAGTATGTCAAGAACTAGGATCAACTCTAACCCTATGTGGACTAAAGCCTTCGGTTCAAAAGGTTTTTGACATTGTGGACATGAATTCAATGTTCCAAATCAAAAGCAATTTAGATGAAATAATCAACTAGAAAAATCACTTTTCTGCCAAGGCTATTTTGAAAAAGTGGAACTAATACTCAAACAGTAGGAATCATATGGATAAGCAAGCATATACATTGGAGAATCCCTTCAAGAAATTAGACAATTCAACCAATACAGCACCTAAGGGTATATACGAAGACGCCTTAGAAATGGGTTATGATTTGGTGCAAAAGCCATTCGTCGGTGGAGGCGAAGATAGAATCCGCGTCCAACACTCCAAGAGTCGAATGACTGTATGGGAAAGGATCAAAGTTCTCACCCAAGAAGAACCGAATATTCTCTATCAGAATTGGGGACCCAGTTTGGATGGTGCTTCCATCATCACAGGAATATTGAAAGTAGGTGGAAGGGACGTTGCGATCTATGGTCACGACTTCACTCTTAGAGCCGGTTCAATGGATGCGACCAATGGAAATAAATTGGCGAGACATATCCTCATGGCGGCAGAACACGGCATTCCTCTGATTGGTATGAATGATTCTGCGGGAGCCTATGTTCCTGCAGGAGTGGGTGGACTAGACGGATATTCCGACGCATTTGCCGCACTTCGAAAAATCAGTGGTGCTGTTCCCAGTATCATGTTGATGTTTGGTTTCAATGCCGGTGGTGGTTCCTATCTACCCAGACAGGGATCTTTCATGATCCAGTGCGAGAATACATTCTTCGGATTGACCGGGCCCGGTGTAGTAAAGTCGGTATTAGGTGAAGATATTTCTGCGGATGATTTAGGTGGACCAAAAGTTCACGGTCAGAGCGGTGTAGTTGACTTGGTTACAACCGATGAATTGGGTTCACTCCGAACCGCAATACGATTGCTATCTTACTTGCCGGACAACAATTCTGTGAATGCTCCCTTCCATGCGACCAGTGATAAATTGGATCGTTATACTTATGAAGAAGATATTTTATTTAGAAAGACATTCAATTCTCCTACAGGGATGAATACACCGTTTGACATCACACTCTATCTACAACAGATCTGTGATCATGGTGAGTATTTTGAACTGCAGCCACAGAGAGCACGAAATATGGTGACTGCATTTGGTAGAGTGGGTGGACATGTAGTTGGTTTTCTTGCGAATAACTCGGCAGTATCTTCCGGTCAGATTGATATAGCGGCGGCTAGAAAAGGAACAAGATTTGTTCGATTCTGCAATCTCTATAATATTCCGATGATTTTCTTGGAAGATACAACGGGATTCTTGCCCGGTAAAGATCAAGAACACAATGGAATTGTTCTGGAAGGACGAAAACTTTTGGATTCCATCATCGATCTGAGAACTCCTCGTATTACTTTGATACTACGAAATGCATTCGGTGGAGCCTATGCTACGTTCAATTCTTACTTCACCGGAGCGGATTTGGTATTTGCCCTACCAACGGCAAGAATTGCAGTGATGGGTCCTGCCGGAAAGGAATATGTTTATAAGGGCGAGAATTCAGCAATTCTTAAAGAATACAAAGAGAACTTGGCAAAAGGTATGAGTGTTGAAGAAGCCAACCAAATTAGGGATCAAAAGTTTTTGGTTCTTACTCAGAGATATGAAAAAGAATTGATGAACCCAAAAGAGGCATTGTCACTTGGATCGGTTTCGAGTATCATTATTCCGGGTTTTACCAGAAAAGTTTTAGCACATAACCTAAATTACTTAATGCGACATTATAAAGCTTCACCAATGGGTGGAATTCAAAGGGAGTTTGAATAAATATGCTTGATCAAAATCTAAATAGAATGAAAATTCAGGATTCACCTTCATCTTGGGTGAGATCTTTCTCGGTAGAATCTATCAAATGTTTGATAGTATGTCGAGGACCGGTAAGAAAAGAAGCCATTGAGATGTTTAAAGAATCCGGAATTCGAGAATACGGAATTCTTCTCTCCGAGAAAGACTCTATCGTCTATCCAAAGGCATTGGCTCCCGAATTACGGGATTTTGACTTCCCGAACAATATCCACCGTGTACCCGATTATATGGGAGCAGGGCAAGATGAGAAGATGGAGCGCATTCGCCAAATCATATCCATCGCCAAGGACAATGGATACACTCACATCTTTGCCGGATACGGTTTCATGGCTGAAGATTCCGAGTTCATCACAGCAATAGAAAATTCCGGTGTAAAATTCATGGGTCCCGGTTCTCATATCGCCAAAGAGGCAGGAGCAAAAGACGAAGCCAAAAAACTTGCAGAGCATCTAAAAGTAAAAGTAACTCCCGGTGTAAATAATATAACAGCACTATGTCTTTTGAAAAAATCAGGAAATAACAAAGCCGGATTAGAAAAAGTTGCCAAAGATCATAAAATTGATTTTTCATTTGATGATTCCAAAACCTTGGAAGACAATGCTGATATTTTGCTATCAGCTAGTTATAATAAGCAAGTGGAGTTAGTAACCATAGCCGAATTGCAGAAAGAGGCAGAGATCCTCACTGTTGAAAAAATTTGGAATCAATATCCCGACAAGCGTGTTCGTTACAAATACATTGGTGGTGGTGGTGGAAAAGGTCAGAGAGTCATAAATAAGAAAGAAGAAATCTCTTCTGCTGTTATGGAAATCCTAGCTGAGTCCAAGGTAATTGCACCCGGATCCAATAGAAACTTTTTGATCGAGTTGAACATTGAAAATACACGTCATAACGAAATTCAAGTCATTGGAAATGGTGATTGGTGTATTACCCTTGGGGGAAGAGACTGCTCGGTTCAGATGCATGAGCAGAAATTATTGGAAATCTCTCTAACCCAAGAGCAACTCCAGGAAGAAATTAAAGAATATAAAAAAACATCTCCTTCCAAAGCAAAAGTATTGGAAGAAGACCTAAAAGTTCTCGAAGAAATGGAGCGGGATGCACAAGTATTTTGTGATGCTGTGAATCTGGATTCTGTTTCTACTTTTGAGTGCATTGTGTCCGGAACAGACCACTTTTTCATGGAAGTGAACACTCGAATCCAAGTAGAGCACCGTGTAACAGAAATGGCATATCGCCTGAAGTTCACCAATCCTGATGACAAAAATGATTTCTTCTATTTGGATTCTCTTATAGAAGCTATGGCTATGTTATCGGTTCATGGTAAGAAAGTTCCGAAACCGGAACGAGTTGTTCGAAACATTTCCGGTGCAGAAGTTCGTATCAATGCAACGAACAGAAGTTTGCAGCCTCATGCCGGAGGAATCATTCAATCTTGGTCTGCACCTCTTCCCGGAGAGATTCGCGATGACCAAGGTATAGGAACTAGAAATCCGGATACAGGAGCTTTTGTTCATTATCATCTTGCAGGAGCCTACGATTCCAACATAGCTTTGGTTATTGCCTATGGTGTAAACAGACGTGACAATCTGGAGAAACTCGCCAATATTTTACGTATGACCGAACTTCGAGGTGTGAATCTGGAAACCAACCTTTTGGTTCATTATGGTCTCACTTCTTGGATATTGGGTAAAGATGCAATGTTCAAGCCATCAACTCAATTCATGACTTCCTATCTTGCAGGAATTGGAGCATTGGTCTCAATTTCAAGAGATATTGATCTGGAAATTATAT
Organism: Leptospira sp.; assembly: GCA_020831715.1. Lineage (GTDB taxonomy): Bacteria > Spirochaetota > Leptospiria > Leptospirales > Leptospiraceae. The sequence continues at coordinate 23,835 of JAFIGA010000174.1, forward strand.
GGAAGCATATTGTTTCGAAATCAGATCCAGCAGCCAAAACTGTAATTGGAAGAAAGATGACTCTAATCCTAAGACCCATTGAAAAGTTACTAGCCAATCCGCATGTATTAGGTGGTTTTATTGGACTCCATGATGGGAAATCCTGGATATCCAAGGGCAAGAATGTAGAGTATCTTAAAAATCCAATTGAAATCTTGGATGACCTATACCACTATCTGCATTTGGAAGACAGACCGAATGCTCCCGCCTCGGAAAAGATTTGGGATCATGATGAGAAGATTTTAAAGGAAGCAAGAGAATTCTACAAAGAATTATCAAAGGCTAATATTGCCTCAGATTGGTCTTCTTTGGACAAAGCATTGAACGGATCATCTGCTCCGAAGGGAATTGATTCTGCTATATGGTCAGATGTACAAGCTGCACATAAAGGATTTCAAATTGGTTTGAATGCCTTGGATGTTATCGTGAATTTGGGAAGTCAGTCGGGATTTACAGGCATTCAGGTAGATGACCATTTGAATGCAATTGTTCCCAAAGAATTTACTGATTCCAAAACTAGAGATCCATTTATTAAGGCACTTTCTCCTCCACCTAAAGCGAGCAGTGATGAGATCATTGCACCTATGGGTGGTATGTTCTATGCTAGGGAAGCTCCTAATCTTCCTCCTATTATTAATGAAGGAGACAGGTTCGAAGCGGGACAACCTCTATTTATCATTGAGGTAATGAAGATGTTCAATAAGATCTCAGCACCATTTTCAGGAACTATTACCAAGAATCTTATGCAAGATTCAGACGGTAAGATCATAACCAAAGGGCAGGCAATTTTTAAAATTGAACCCGATGAGTTAATCCATGAAGAATCAGATGAGGACATTCTGAAAAGGAAAAAAGAAGTTTCCATCAAAGTGTTGGAGGGATAATCATTATGCAAGGTAGAGATACTCAAAAAACTGTTCTTATAACCGGTGCTACAGATGGAATCGGTTTAAGAACAGCCGAGAGGCTTGCCGAGTGGGGTGCCAATCTCTACCTTGTGGGAAGAAGTGAAGAAAAAACCAAGGCAGTAGTGCAAGCTCTAAGGAACCAATATCCGGAAGTTTCTATTGACTACTCCCTTGCAGATCTTTCCAAGCCGAGTGAAGTCAAGAAGACTGCGCTAGAGATTAAATCCAAGTTAAACAAATTGCATGTTCTTTTGAATAATGTGGGTGCATTTTTTTCCAAGAAAGTGCTCACTGGCGACGGATTGGAATCTACATTTGCATTAAACCATCTCAGTTATTTTCTGCTAACCCACCACCTAATGGATCTATTAAAAGCTACTCCCAACTCCAGGATTGTGAATACTGCAAGCCAAGCCCATGTGGGAGTGGATCTGGATTTTGCAAATCTCCAAGGTGAGAAAAAATACAATGGTTGGAATGCCTACCAAATGTCCAAATTGGAAAATATTCTTTTCACTTACGAACTTGCCGAAAGGTTAAAAGATACAGATATAACTGTGAATGCTTTTCATCCGGGATTTGTCGCATCCAAGTTCGCAGAGAATAACAAGGGAATCTTCTCCGGTTTACTAAAGGTAGCTAAAGTTTTTGCGGCAATCAACTTGGATAAAGGATCTGATACCGGATTCTTCCTATGCACTTCTCATATGGTTGAAGGGGTATCGGGAAAATATTTTGATAAATCCAGAATTAAAAAAAGCACTAAGCAATCCTTGAATATCGAAACCAGAAAAAAACTTTGGACGATAACAGAGGATATCTTACGGGATCATCTCTGAAGCAATTCTTTCCAGGGGTAAGACTTTATCAACTGCCCCCTTTCGAATTGCTTCTTTAGGCATTCCGAACACAACACAGGTATCCTCGTTTTGGGCAATTGTAAAAGCTCCTGATTTTTTCATTTCCAAAAGACCGCTTGCTCCATCATCACCCATTCCTGTCATAATCACGCCCACTGCGTTCTTTCCCACTTCTCTTGCGACAGAGCGAAACAAAACATCCACTGAAGGGCGGTGGCGATTCACAAGTGGACCATCCGATATCTGGATTGTATATTGAGCACCCGACCTTTTTATCTGCATATGTCGATTGCCCGGTGCGATATACATATGCCCGGGGAGAATTCTTTCTCCATGTAGAGCTTCTTTTACATTCATAGACGAAATTGCATGTAGTCTATCGGCAAAACTTTTGGTGAATTTTTCAGGCATATGTTGCACGACCACAATGCCGGGAGTTTTTGCCGGATCAAGCATAAGAGTAACTTTTTCCAAAGCAATAGTACCACCGGTAGAGGTTCCAATTGCGATAATTTTTTCAGTAGCTTTTAGACCACTAATGCTGATCTGCTTTGCATCCAATTCTGTTTTCGGAGAAGAATTCTTGGGATCAATCTCTCTATTTCTTCGGAAGGTTTTAAGATTAGCGGAGTAGGCGGATTTGATTGCGTTGGTAATTTCATCAAATGATTCTTCCAAAAATCCTTTTAAGCCTATTTTTGGTTTGGTGATAATTTCCAGAGCTCCCTCTTGGAGAGCAATAAATGTAGTTTCAGAATTTTCCTCAGCAAGGGTAGAACAGATTACAATGGGTGTGGGTCTTTCTCCCATGATCTTTCGAAGAAAACTAAGACCATCCATTCTTGGCATTTCTATATCCAGGACGATAACATCCGGCCATTCTTTCTTCATTTTCTCAATGGCGAATAAGGGATCGGGGCAGGTGGCTATCAATTCAAGATCTGCATCTTTTTTAATATATTCACCCAAGACCTGACGAACCAGTGCCGAGTCATCCACTATCATTACTTTAATTGCCATTATTTTGGATTCTCCATCCAAACTTCTCCATCCCAATTAGTAAGAAATACTTTACGGTGTCGATATCCACCGATATGTTCTGAAACTAATTTTATACCCTCTTTATCGAGAAGTTCTTTGATAAAAATACTATTTCTTTCTCCTATGTTGAATCTGGACTTGGATTTTTCCAGAATATTTCTCTCTTCTTCAGAAACATAGACAGAGTCAGAATCGGATTTCGACATTAAATGTGCGCCACCAAAAATCTTTGCTACATAATCTCTAATATCGGTTCTATGGAGTTTTGCATTTTTCTTGAATAATTCCATTGATTCATCGGCAAACTTACCGGGTAGTTTTGTATCCACCGAGTATTCCACTTTTTGAGAGGGTAAGATGACATGAGACATACCACCTAATTTTTTTTCAGGATGCCATAGGATAAGAGCAACACAAGAACCGAGTAGGGTGCGTATCCTATAGTGAGAAAGACCAAAGGAGAATTCTCCCGGATTTAGATAGACATCTTTAACTACTATAGGTGAATCAATTATCATTCGCTCGATTCAGTCGATAAAGGTAAATTAGTTTGATCCAGCACCAAATCTTCTATCCCTTGTATATTAAGAACTGAATCTATATTTAAAATGATTACGAATTTATCTTCTATCTTACCGATTCCTTCCACAAAATCAACTTTTATCTTAGAGCCAAAACTGGGTGCAGGATCTATATCTTTAATTTCGATTACTTCATTTACTACATCTACCAATACACCAACATCAATTTTATTTTCATCAGAATCAATTTCAACGATTATGATGCAAGTTTTTCTATGAATATTGGTTGGTTTCTGATAGAAACGATTGTTTAGATCTACAACCGGAACTACATTTCCTCTTACATTGATTACCCCACGGATAAATTTAGGCATCATGGGAACTCGAGTAATATCAGAATGTTCTATAATTTCTTTTATTTTAAGAATTTTTAGACCAAACATCTCGCCATCGAGAAGAAATATTAAATACTGATTGTCATCCAAGCTATCTTTCATATTTACACCGTTAGGTTAGAATTTGGAGAATCCATCCAAGTCTTCCTCTCCATTACTTGTGGGATTTGGATTCTGAGTTTTAGGTTTCTGAATCGGAGTTTTTAATCCCGGTAAGCTTGATTTATTTCTAAAAACAGATTGTCCCTGTCCTTCTTCTTTTTGTAGACGAAAGAATGAAATAGATTGTAGTAATTGACCTGCTTGCGATTTTAGTTCCTCGGCAATTGCCGCCAATTCTTCTGATGCAGAAGCCGATTGTTGTGAGACTTGATCCAACTGAGACATGGCTTTGTTCACTTCGGAAACACCGGAAGATTGTTCAGAACTAGCCGCAGAAATTTCTTGAACTAGATCTGCAGTTTTATTAATAGCAGGGACTATGTCGTTGATTAGTTTTCCTGCTGTTTCTGCAATCTGAACCGAACCTGTGGCAAGGGACGAGATTTCATTTGCTGACTTTTGGCTTCTTTCGGCAAGTTTCCTTACTTCACTGGCAACAACTGCGAAACCTTTTCCATGTTCTCCGGCTCTTGCCGCCTCAATTGCCGCATTCAATGCAAGGAGATTTGTTTGGTAGGCAATATCTTCAATGATAGTAATCTTATTGGCAATTTCTTTCATTGCCGAAACAGTATCGATTACAGCCTTTCCACCTTCAGCGGCATCCTTGGATGATTTAGTTGAAATGGACTCTGTTTGTTTTGCGTTTTCGGCATTTTGGTCAATGCTTGCAGTCATCTCTTCCAAAGAAGCAGATGTTTCTTCAACGGATGCGGCTTGTTCGCTTGCCCCTTGGGAAAGTGTCTGAGCAGTTGAAGTAACTTCTTCCGCTGCTTCCATCAATGTGTCAGCCTTGGTTTTTACTTCAGAGATAATTTCTTCCAGTTTACTAACTGTGTTGTTTACATAGTCTTTTAGCTCACCAAAAGTTCCTTCGTAATTTTCTGTAATTTTTGCCGATAGATCTCCTTGGGAAATTTTCTCTAAAGCATCAACTGCATCCTTTAATCCCTTGGAAGAAATATCCAAGAGTTGGTTAATTCCTTCGCTTAATTTTAAGAAGAAATCAGCCTTTCCATCCAATCTAGCTCTTTCGGAAAAATTACCTCTAACTGCACCTTGGATAATTGATTCAATCTCTTCTTGGATTGCAACTTGGTTCGTTTGATCCGACCATTCAACCACGGATCCCAATCGGTTTCCTTGGTCATCTATAATTGGGTTGGCTATCAAATGAAAATGTCTGCCACCGATTGTGATGTTGGATTCGAATGTTTTGGTAAATGTAGCAAGTAATTTTCTTTGGTGTTCCGGATTTTTATGATAGCTGTCAATATTGGATCCCATGAGAGACATCATATTGAAATTACCTAATTGTCTCTGTATGTCGTTTTCTCCGATTTTAAACATGCCCATAATCGCTTTATTCATATAGGTAACATTGAGTTCGGAATCTGCCATCATAACATTGGTTGTAACATTGTCCAATGCCACTTTAATTCGTGTCATTTCTTCCAAATTCTTTTTTCTTTCTATGTCAGCTATAACTTGTTCTGTAGTATCTGACCATTCCACAACTATACCCAATTTATTCCCTGCAGAATCAATCACCGGATTGGCAATAAGGTCGAAAGATCTTCCTCCGATTTTTATGGTGGATTTATAAGTTGATGTAAGATTGGAGAGTAGATTTCTCTGGTGAGAAGGATCTTTATGGTAGATGTCAATATTTGCTCCAAATATTGTATTCAGATCAAAGTTTTTCAATTCAGATTTAATTTCTTTTTCAGCTAAATGGAACATGTTCTTGATGGACTTGTTCATATAGCTGACATGAAGATTGGTATCCGAAATCATAATATTTGTTGAAACATTATCCAATGCGACGGAGATTCGAAGATTGTCTTTTTCAACCTTAGCTAATTTATTCAAGAATAATATGAATAATGTAACAATTGCAAAAAAGAGAAGTATAATTCCGGCACTGGATAGCATAGCTAGGTTTTCCAATGAGCTCGTATCTATGTCTTGCTTGTTAGTAATTAGGAGAAATACGGGTAGAATAAGACCTATTAGTCCTACAAAAAGTATTCCAATGAACAATAAATATTTATATTTTTTTAACTCACGCATTCTAAATCTCTCCTGGTATGATTATCGGCTTCATTCATCCAAATAATCCAATTCTTGCTTTTCTTTAATAAAAAAATGAATATCAGCTACATCCAAAATTAAAGCGATCTTACCATCACCCAAAGTTGTAGAGCCACCTATTCCTCGTATTTCTTGAAATACTTTCGCTAGGGGTTTTATCACAGTCTGAAATTCACCATACAATCTATCAACAACCAATCCAAATTTTTGGCCTTGGTATTCGGTGATTACAATATTCTCTCTATCACCGGGGTTTGTTTCCATGTGAAAAAATTCATCCAGTCTTACAAAAGGCAATATTGAACCTCTTAGGTTGAAAAATTTCCCGGTTGTTGACTTGGTCTTTAAGTCTTCTTTGAATTCAACGCATTCTCTAACCATATCCAAAGGTATGACATATAAATCCGGTCCCGCCCCCACCAAAAAGCCATCAATGATAGCTAATGTGAGTGGCAGACGTATTAAAAATTTTGTGCCTTTTCCCGGTTCACTTTTTACTTGAATAAATCCTCTAAGGGACTCTATGTTTTTTTGCACAACATCCAAGCCAACGCCTCTACCGGATATGTTGGATACTTTCTCTGCCGTAGAAAATCCTGCATGAAAAAGAAGTCTTTCGATTTCTTCATTAGATAAGGACTGACCTTCCGGCACTATACCCTTCTCCCATGCTTTCTTGAGAACTTTTTCGTGATTTATTCCTCTACCATCATCCCATATTTCAATGACAATAGAGCCTGTATCATGATAGGCATTCAAGTGGAGATTCCCTTCGGGATTCTTTCCATTCTTTAAACGTTCTTCCGGTGTTTCCAATCCATGGTCAATTGCGTTTCTAACGATATGAACCATGGGATCGGCAAGTCTCTCCATCACAGTCTTATCCAATTCAGTGTCTCCACCTTGTATATGGAGAAGAACTTTTTTATTTAGATCATTTCCCAGATCACGAACAATCCTATGATACTTATTGAAGTTATCCCCAATGGGAACCATTCTAAGTTTGAGAGATATTTCTCGAATCTCATGAATTAAACGACTAACAGAATGAAGAGATTCCAATAAAACTGTATCTTCTTTAGTTTGGAGGAGTTGACTTAAATTGGCTTCTGATACAACTAATTCACCCACTTTGTTTATCAGATGATCAATTCTATTGGAATCGACCCTTAAAGTGGAGCTGACTTGATTGACCTTGGATTTTGTTTCGGTTCCTTCAGAGGTGGATTTTTTTTGAGAACTTTGGAATATTGGCAAACCTTGGAATGCTTCGAGAATTTGTATCAGTTCATCTTGGTCGATGCTTTCCATTTCTCTGAATACATTCCCCAAGAAAATTTCATCCTCCGGAAGGCTTTGTATATGCTCTTTTACCTGAGTTAGGCTAGGGTGGGGAGGTAGAACCAAAATACTGGAATCGAATTCTAAAAATTCGAATACTTTCTTTACCTCTTCCAAAGTAGCATTGGACTTGAATTTTATTTCGAATCCTAGGTGGCTATGTTCCGGATTCAAATCTTTCCAATCCGGGAGCTGTTGAATGATAGTCTTTATAAATAAGATATCTCCCAATGTTTTTAAGTATTTGATAAATGACATTGGATCGAGAGCATTTATGAAGTTATTTTGATTCAATCGGATTGAGATGTGAAAGTATGGATTGTGAAAATGTGTATCCTCTGTACCATGAGAATCTTCTTCATAGGTAGTAAGAGATTCTTCTTTTCCAAGTTCTTTCCTTTCTTCTTTTAGAAATGGTTTAATTTTGGCAAGGATAGCTTTCCCGTTTTCAATCTCTTTCTCGGAAACCTTGTTTTCATAAACTTGTTGCTTAATAATTAGATTTAAATAGTCTTTGGATTTTAGCAATTGTTCAATTAATGCCTTATTGGAACGAATTAAACCTGATCTCATCTGCTCCAATAGATTCTCTAAAACATGTGTAAATTCAACAATCCAATTGAAGCCAAACATTCCGGCAGAACCTTTAATGGTATGAGCTGCTCGAAATATAGCATTGAGAGATTCCGGATTGTCTTGATCTGTTTCTAAGGAAAGTAAGGTCTCCTCCATAGTAGTCAGTAATTCATCTGACTCTTGGAGGAAAGCATCCATTATTTCATCTAATTCCATTAATAGAATCCTTTCTTTCTGCCGTATGCGAATAGGAATGTTTCTTTTTGTGATTTATTCAACCGGATTGGATCTCCAAAAAATCCCATAAGGCCATACAACTCGATTGCTTCAATCACTGCCTCAGAGTGGTTAATGAAATTGACAGAAAAATGATTTCGCAAAAATTCCAGCTTCAAAGCAATCAACAACTGAATAGCGGCTGTATCTATTCGGGTGACTTGAGAGAGGTCTAAATTAAGAGTTAATTGGGTTCGATCTTTTTGAAACAATTTATTGAAATCATTTTTTAGTTCTGAAACCGAATAGATTGTAAACTCGCCAACTAAGGAAATATCCACCGAGTTATCTGATTCAGTTTTCTTAATTTCCATTTTATCCCAACATCTTCTTGATTGTGTTAACCAGTTCTTCCGGATTGAACGGTTTGGTTAGCCATGCTCTAGCACCTGCTGCCAATCCTTCTTTTTTCTTTTCTTCTTGGGATTCTGTGGTCAACATGATAATCGGAGTGAATTTATTGCTGGGATCTTCTTTTACTTTTTTAATAAATGTAATTCCATCCATATTAGGCATGTTCATATCCGATACTATTAGATCTACCTTTTCGGTTTTTAATTTATTGAGTGCATCGACTCCGTCAATTGCCTCCACCAATTCAAACTGCGCAGTCTTTAAATGCACCGACACAATTTTACGAAATACGGCTGAATCATCTATGATTAATATTCTTTTACTCATCTAATACCTCATTCCAGGGGAATAAAAATTTCTGTCAATACACAATTGGAAACTTCTTGTGTAGTATGATCTTTTGCGTTGTGAATGAAAAACAATCCATTGTGCTTGCTCACTATATTTTCTACCATAGTTAAACCAAGTCCCAAGCCAAATTTTTCAATTGCACTTACCGATTCATCAGGTGGATGAATTCTAAAAAATGGCTGAGTCACTAATTTTTCCATATCTTGGGGTATTCCCCCATACTCATCATCTCTAAAATCATTTTTCACCGAAAGGATTAGATAGCCGTTGTTCACATGTGCAAAAATATCTATATTGCTGGATTCTCTCGAATATTTATATGCATTTAATACAATTTCTTCAATCACCATTTGAATTTTGGTTATATCAATCAACACTTTACAATTGGATTTTAATTTGGGAAAATTCATTGTGATATTTTTATTGGACAAATATGGTTTAATCTCTTCACAGAAGCTTGGTATTTTTTCGGTCAATTCTGTTCCAAGCATGGAGATAAGATTCATTTTGTTTTCAAGCAGATCCGATACATTTGCCAAACCTTTGAGCATATTCTTAGTGATCTCATTGTTCTCATAAAGAATTTGCATTAGTTCAAGATCAATTGTGACTGAATCCTTATTCACTGAAGAACTGCTCTTGATCATATCCACAATTGTAGTCATTGCACCAAAACCGGAGCCCTGAGAAAGAGAAGTTTTTAGATTGTAGATAGATGATTTTTCTGTCGAATCTTTTCCTCCCTTTCTCAATGTCTCTTTATAATTCAACCATTCAATCTGGCTTCTGAGCTTTTGGTTCTCAACTTGGTTTATATAGCGTTCTATGTTTTTGAGATATTGGTATTCCAGTGCTTTCTTTACAGAATGAATGAATTGATCATTGTCAATGGGCTTTATGATGTAGTCATAAACTCCATGTTTCATAACATTTATTATTGTATCAGAAGAATCCAATGCGGTCTGTACTAGAATTACCGCTTCCGGTTGTATCTCTTTTAATTTTGAAATAAATGTTGAGCCATCCATTACCGGCATCATTAAATCTACTATAAAAAGAGAATATTCCTGATTTTGAATCATCTCCAAGGCTACTTTTCCATTCTCAGCAACATGAGAATCAACTTTAATTGATTTTAGGATACCTTGGAGAAGCACTTGGTTTTGCTCCACATCTTCAACAATTAAAACCGGTTCTTTAGGTCTTCTATTCTTATCAATTGTATTCATTGCTCTTTCAAAATTGGAAATCTAACTGAAAACTGAGTGAAATTATTCTCAGAATCCACATGTATGCTTCCCTTCATTGCCTCTGTCAAAATCTTTGTTATTGGTAAACCCAATCCTGTTCCTTGAACTTCAATTTCTGAAGCATTCGGTAATTGGATAAACTTTTCGAAAATTCTTTCTCTATCTTCTTCAGCAATTCCCGAGCCTTGATTCTTAACGGTAATTTCTATCCACTCGGAATTATCAACTGTAAGAATTACTCCACTAACTTCTATATCGGTATCCTGAGTGGCAAATTTCACTGCATTGGATAAAAGATTTAAGAAAATTTGGCGAAGTCTTTTTTCTTCACCCAAAACAGAGATGTTTTCATCGGGATAGGTTGATATTAATCGAAGAGATCGTTTTTCTGCTTGCGGAATGAGTGATTCTACAGCCAAATTCACCGATTGAAAAATAGGGACTCTATTATTTGCAATCTCCAGTCGTCCTGATTCAACTTTTGACATATCCAATATTTCATTGATTAGTTTTAATAAGTGGAGGCCCGATTTGTTTATGTAATCCAAATATTTTTTATAGTCAGGGTTATCATCCTCGACCTTAATTAGTTTGGTAAAACCAATTATAGAATTTAGAGGTGTCCTGAGTTCATGACTCATGTTGGCTAAAAAGTCGGATTTTGCTTTGTTTGCTAATTCAGCCTTTTTCAATGCAAGCGCCAAATCTGCTGTTTTTGAATCCACTAATTCTTGTAATTTATCTCGATGGAGTTGCAATTCTCGGAGGTTATTTTCTCTGTCAATATAAGCCCCGATCAAGTGACTTACTGTCTTCATCATGAGTATGTCTTCATCTTGCCACTCTCGACTTGTATCATTGTCGGTTATGAGTAAATAATAGCGGGCATTCATTACGGTTTTACAGTGAATTGGAAAAAGGATGATCGCATAAGTGTTTTGAAGCTTTAGAATATCCTTAGCAGTTTCGAAATTGTTATTATTTAAATATGATATGACCGGAATATTGTTTTTAATGGTATCGTCCCATTCATTGGGAAGATTGAATTCTTGAATGCAAGGAATATTGGATTGCTTTAATGCGGATTTGTAGGGTATAATTTTATCTTTATCAGTTGTGTTTGGATCTAGTATTCTTTTATCCATTAATATGCTTGAGCTGCTCAACCCGGCAAAAAGTACAATTTGCTCAAGTGAATCTTCGAGTATTAAATTGTCACTATATGGTTGCAACAAAAGTTGAGAAATTGATGCGGTCGCTATTTCGTATTTCAATCGTTTGTTGAAGCTTTTTTCTGATTTTATTTCTAGAGTAATATCTCGTTGTAAAGATATAAAATGGGTTATTGATCCCGCAGAATTTTTTATTGGATGTATATTCCACCTTACATAATATGAAGTTGAGTCTTTTTTGTAATTTACAGCAGTTGCTGAAAAAGTTTCTCCTAACAAAAGAGACTTCTTTAAATTCGCAATCATTGTTTTATCTGTGTCGGGACCTTGGAATACTCTAGGTGTTGCCCCTATTAATTCCTCAGTTGAATAACCTGTCATTCGAACAAAGGCATCATTTACATAAAGGATTTCAGGTCCCGGAGAATCCAAATTTCCTTCAGTAATAATGATTCCGTCTTCACTTTGTCTAATTGCATTTTCGAATATTTCCAGTTCTTTGCGAATTGAGTATCTTTCCAAAAAATATCCAACTACTTGAGATATTCGTTGAATAGATCTATGAAAAAAATGTTGATCCAAAGGTTCATTTTGTAGATCCAACAAAATAAGTCCGACTATTTTGAATTTTCTTTTTATCGGAATGATAATGGCAAAATCATTGGCATCATTGATTTTCGAAAATATTTGAAAATCCTTTTGATTTATATTTGAGTTAAATTCACTCTTGGATATGATATTCTCTTCCCAATCTAATATCTCATCATTTGAAATTCCTTTGTCGGAATATAATTTTATAAAATTGCTCGTGTTATTGGATTTAATATCTCCCAATAAATTTCTTTCCAGTGGAAAATAGCTTGCACTGTATGCTATTAAAGACTCTTTTAAAATATTTAGAATTCGAGGCATTTGCTTATGGGGAACCGGAATGGGAACTGAAGTCTCAATAAGCAATTTATTAACAGCTGATTCCAGTTTGGTTTTGGTGAGAAGTTGAAATTCTTCACTTTCTTTTGCTATAGGATGAAAAATATATAACGCTTTTTCCAGTTCGCTTTTATCATTCAGAATTGGATAGATTTCTATTTTAAAAAATAGAAGATTGGATTCTATCTTCATTGAATAGAATATTTTGGAAAATTTATGCTCCCGAAGGGAAAGAATGATATTTCTTATGGAACGAATGTTATCTGAATTTTTGTAAAGGAATTTTCTAATAGAATCACCTTTTCTGACTTGATTGGGAAAAGACTTTAAAAATATTTCGTTTGCCTCGATAAAATGTGGACCATTAGCGAAATCACAATCGGTCACTAAAACTGGGAATGTGATCCCGCCTAAATAATTCATTATTGAATCAGATTCTTGGGTAACTTGAAGTTCATTGTGTCTTCTCTAGAACCTGGAAATAATTCTACGGAAACCTCCGGAAAATTTTGCTTTAGTTTATTGCATATTTCATCTACAAGTACTTGAGGCGAAGATGCTCCAGCAGTAATTCCCAGAGTTTCAATATTTGTCTTAACAATATGATTTTCAATATCCAATTCTTCGGGTGAGCCTATTCGAAATGAATTCGGTTTTGTCTTTTGTGCCAATTGTAATAAACGAAGTGAATTCGAACTATTATTCGCACCGATTACCAACATTGCATCAACATCTTGTATCATACCTGTAACAGCTTCTTGTCTTTCTGTAGTAGCATAACAGATATCATCTTTTGCAGGATGTTCCACAAAAGGAAATACTTCTTGGATCTTGTCTACAATTAATTTTGTATCAGCCACCGAAAGAGTAGTTTGCATGAGATAGGTTAAAGGCTTGTTGGGATCTATTTTGTCTTTTAAGGAATCCACTTCTTCCGGAGACTCTACTAAAAACATGGGTGCCTCTCCCATCGTTCCAATCGCCTCATCATGGCCTTCATGTCCAATATAAATAAATTGATGAGTATCTTTCATATTTCGAGCTTTTCTGTGAACGCGAGTCACCAGGGGGCAGGTTGCATCACCAATTTTCATATTCCTTTGCTTGGCTTCTGACACTACACTAGGGGATACGCCATGAGCACTGAATACAACAGTGGCACCTTCCGGTGCTTCCGAAAGCTCATCGATGAATTGAATTCCCTTTTTTTTCATGTCTTCAACCACTCTTCTATTGTGAACTATTTCTTTTCTGACATAAATAGGTTCAGCTGTAGTTTCTTGGACTTTTTCAACATATGAAATCGCGTATTTTACTCCGGCACAGAAACCTCTAGGATTGGCTAAGAAAACTTTTTTTAACAAAATGGAAACTCTCCTCCATTCGATTCTATAATTTGCAAACTCTGGGGGTCAAACAAAAAAGTTCCCAAGAAACTATCAAGATCTCGTCTCAATACCTGGTTCCTACTTCTTTTTTATTTCGTGGTTCATGTTTTTCTACCACGAAATACACGAATGACACGAAAAGGAAGAGGGGAAAGAAGTTTTCACGCGAAGCCGCGGAGCCCACGAAGGTGGGAGAAAAAAATATCTGTGTTGATCGGCGTTAATCTGCGGCTAAGAGTTTTGGATAGCCACAGTTGGTAGTGGACAACCGGAGTCTGCTGTTTTGGCGGCGGGTTGGGTTTATTGTTTGGTGTGGGTTTGTATGTCGAGGGAAAGGAGAAAAAATAGCATTTTTCCCCAAACATCCTTGACGGATTTTTCAATTGAAGTATACTTAATTCCAATTATATTAATCTATCATGATCGATTTCCAAGAATGCAAAGACTTTTTCCATAGAAAATCCATATTTCCCCCCAAATTGGGTGAATACGAAGGTATGTCTGCCAAGGACTTGTTAGAACTATGCAAGGAACATAGAGATGTAGCTTTGGAATATTCCAAGCGGAACCTAACAGATTCCCTTATGGCAGATCGTATCTATGAAAAGCAGAAATTTTGAATTCTTGCATTTTTTTTTAAATTCTTCTGCAACTCCTCTGAATTTGTCCGGGTGAGGTGTAGAATAGGGTATATAAAACCTGTCGTGCTTTTGGCGCCTTTCGTGGTTCATGTTTTTCTACCACGAAATACACGAATGACACGAAAAGGAATAGGGGAAAGAAGTTTTCACGCGAAGCCGCGGAGCCCACGAAGGTGGGAGAAGGAAGTTGGGTTTGTGGTAAGGGATGGTAGAATTATATAGAACGGACTATATAATATTTTTGGGTTTTGTGGTTGAAAATTGTAAAACCTTTCGTGCTTTTGGTGCCTTTCGTGGTTACTCTTTTTTTCTACCACGAAATACACGAATGACACGAAAAGGAAGAGGGGAAGGACGTTGACTGATTTAATTTATAAAGATGAAGTTTATATGATCCAAGGTTGTATTTTTGAAGTGTATAAATACTTTGGGAATGGTTTATTGGAATCGGTCTACCATGAAGCACTGGAAAGAGAGTTTGGAATCCAAAATGTTCCATTCAAATCCCAAGAAAGTATTGAGATATTTTATAAAGATAAGAAACTCACTCAAACATATAGGCCGGATTTTATCTGCTATGGTGAAATCATTGTTGAAATAAAGGCAATCAAAAGAATAACGGATGAACACCGAGCGCAGATATTGAATTATTTACATCTATGTAAAAAGAGATTGGGGTTATTAGTGAACTTTGGAAGCTATCCCAAAGTAGAAATCGAGAGGAAAATACTATAAAACCTTTCGTGCTTTTGGTGCCTTTCGTGGTTAATTTTTTTCTACCACGAAATACACGAATGACACGAAAAGGAAGAGGGGAAAGAAGTGAGACTGTTTTAGGAACCCATGGATTCTTTTGAGGTGATTGATCCCAAGAAGACCAAGCTAACAGAAGATACATTATCTAGTTATGTGACATAATAGCCATATTATGTATGAGATTTTTATTCCTTAAAATCCAAAAAAAAGTTATTATTGAAATTTCCAATTGGGACGAACTTACATATGAAGAGGTCACGGAAGACCGTATTTCAAAGAAATTCTCATCAGGCGGATTCAAGGAGGAAACCGAATGATTATAAACCATAATATAAGTGCTATCTTTGCTCATCGTACGTTGAAACACAACGACAATATGCTAGGTAAAGATATAGAGAAACTCTCATCTGGACTACGAATCAATAAGGCAGGGGATGATGCATCCGGTCTTGCTGTTTCGGAAAAAATGAGAACTCAAGTAGCAGGTCTTCGAAGAGCTGAAATGAATACTGAAGACGGTATGTCTTTGATTCAAACAGCAGAAGGTTACTTGCAAGAGACTCATGAAATCGTCCAGAGGATTCGTGTATTGTCCGTTCAAGCGGCTAACGGAATCTACACGGAAGAGGACAGGCAGCAGATTCAAGTAGAAGTATCGCAGTTGATTGATGAAATCGACCGTATTGCTTCTCAAGCTGAATTCAACAAAATGAAACTTCTAACAGGAGCTTTCGGCAGGTTGAATCCAACTGCTTCTATGTGGTTTCACATGGGGGCGAATATGCACCAAAGAGAAAGAGTATATATTCAGACAATGAATACAGCAGCATTGGGACTAAGAAACCCAACAGTGCTTACATTTATATCTCTTTCTACAGCGGGTAAAGCCAACTCTGTAATCGGAATGTGTGATGATGCACTTAGAATCATATCCAAGCAAAGAGCGGATATGGGTGCTTATTACAACAGACTGGAGCACGCAGCGAAAGGACTTTTGAATGCATATGAGAACATCCAAGCCGCCGAGTCACGTATCAGAGATACCGACATGGCAGAGCAGATGACAAGCTTCACAAGATTCCAGATTCTAACACAAGCAGCAACATCTATGTTAGCTCAAGCAAATGTTAAGAATCAACAAGTGATGAGATTATTACAGTAATACATCGCCGTACAACTCTGAAGCCCGAGGGAATTCACCTTCGGGCTTTTTTTTTTATTCCTGAAGAACAAACAAAGCTAAATCACAGAATAAATTAGGAAATAGAGAGACAGTTCGATTTTTTCTAAAAAAAGCAGAATTGGATATTTTAATATTTTCAAACTCACAAAATTCTTTAAAGTCCAAATTTGACAGAAAATGAAGATTCGGGGTATCATACCATCTATACGGCATAAGTGGAGTCACAGGAGTCTGACCATCATGTAGTATGCTCAATCGAATTCTCCAATGCCCGAAATTGGGAAATACTACAATTGCTTTTTTTCCAATTCTTAGGGTTTCTCTGATAATATCTCCCGGATGGAGAGTCTGTTGGATGGTCTGATTTACAATTACATAATCAAAACTTTTATCTAAATGATGGAACAATCCATCGTCGATATCACCATGGTGGACATAGAGACCCTTCTGAACGCAACGAATTACACAATCCTCATCTCTTTCAATTCCCTGGCATCGCAGTCCTTTTTCCCTCAGAACTTCAAGTAGTTCGCCTGTTCCGCAACCCAAGTCCAAGACTCTCTCACCTTCTTTTAGGATAGAGTGAATGTAACGAAAGTCCGGTCTGTCTTTTAGAATTCTATCGGTATAGAAACTCATCAATTCACCTCGGAGTGGTTCAGGAAACCTTGGATAACTTTTGTTTGGTCTTCGCTGGGAAGTAAAAAAGAGTCATGACCTTCCTGGGTATCCATTTCGCAGAAAGCTACAGGGATTGCATTCACTTCCAATGCATTCACGATCTCTCTGGATTGGTAGGGAGGATACAACCAATCGGAAGAATAGGCAAGAATCAAAAATCGAGACTTGACATTAGCCAGTGATTGGGTAAGTTCTTTACCGGTTCCCAGAGAATAATGATCCAATGCTTTGGTAACATAGATATAGGAATTGGCATCAAAGCGATCCACAAAAGATTCACCTTGGTAGATCAGATAGGATCCCACTGCGAAATCGGTGTTTTTTATATTTCCCCTTGGTGGCTGTCTTCCGAATTTTTCCCTCATCCCTTGATCGGAAAGATAGGTTACATGCCCCACCATTCGAGCAATGGAAAGACCTTTTCTGGGTTTGGTGTCCTCGGCATAATCTCCATTATTCCAATTGGGGTCACCCATGATTGCTTGGCGTCCCACTTCATTGAATGCTATTTGCTGTGCAGAATGTTCGGCACAGGATGCCATTATG
>JAFIGA010000177.1 GCA_020831715.1 Leptospira sp.
GCATATGGAGGATCGTTTTTTGCTTCGGCTATGAAAAGTAAAATTCTGATTGGAATATTTATATTTTTTATTTTTATCTTTTCTGCAAAAATGCTACAATCAGGAAATAAAAAAGTTCCGGATGGAAAATCGAAAATCAAAGATGAAGATTCCCAAAAATCAAAAACCCACGAGCTAGAGAATGAAGCTACTCAATTGATAAAAAATTTGCCATCCAAGTGGATCCAATCTACAATCGGTGTCTTGATTGGATTTAGTTCGGCACTTGTTGGAGTTGGAGGTGGTGTTTTCACATCCACTTATCTTTTGTATTTCAAGTCCCCTATTCATTTAGCAATTGGAACTTCTGCGGCGATTGGTTTTCCGATTGCGATTGCGGGGTCACTTAGTTATATTGTCAATGGTTGGAACAATGCACTCATGCCGGAAGGAAGCTTAGGATTTATCTATCTTCCTGCTTTATTGGGAATTGTTTTGGGAAGTGTACCTTTTGCTTATTTGGGTGCGAGGTTATCTCATAAGATGGATAAGAATCGATTGAAGATCTTTTTTGCAATCTTTCTATTAATTATGGGAATCAATATGGCAATACAGGAGTATTATTAAGTTGTTCATTTCTCTAAAATCGATACCTTTTCCTTGCAATAACGACTCTATGTGAATGAATGGTAGTAGATGGGCGGTACTGAAGAAATTATAGGCATTGAAATTTTCTTTAAACAGACTGAGCTATTAGTTACATTCCTCATTGTAACAATAGGACTTGCATTCGGCAGTTTAAAAGTGAAGGGGATCGGCTTTGGTTCAAGTGGTGTACTGATCATTGCTATGCTCGGAGGATTTCTTTATCAATTCGAACCGATCCCTATACTGTCTGATTTAGGGATTGTTTTATTTTTGTTATGTGTCGGACTCGAAGCAGGTCCAAGTTTTTTTCGAGCCTTTAAAAAACACGGAAAAACATATATTGGCAATGTAATCGTACTTCTGGCTACAGCTGGTTTAAGCACTACGATCATCATATACCTTCTCGATCTTCCCATAGGTCTTGGGCTCGGTCTTTTTGCCGGATCATTCACTAGCACACCTGGCCTTGTTAGCGCCATGCAATTCAGTCCTGAGAAAGAAGTTATCTTTGGTTACGGCGTTGCATATCCGTTCGGACTGATGGGAGTTATTTTATTTATTAACCTAATGGTGAAAATTCTAGAAAATAAAATGAAAACTGAGTTAATCGGAAAATCTACAATTTATACTGCCATCTTTCGACTGCACAACTCAGAAATTGCGGGACAATTATTGAAGGATATTGCTATTTTCGAAAAGAAATCAGTAGTTGTCTCCGGAATTATGAGAGACATGTCTTTGATGACAGCTAGCGGAAAAACCACCCTCCTGGAAGGGGACCTGGTTCGAATCGAAGGGAAGAAAGAAGACGTTGAAGAAGTTGGTCTGAAGTTAGGTGAAAAAGTAACACAGGAATTTAGTACTGACGGTGGTCTTGATACAAGAAGCATTGTAGTTGAAAACACTTCCATTTTTAATCGAAGTTTAAGCGATCTCGGAATTCGTTTGCGTTTTGCAGTATCGATTACCAGAATTATAAGATCTGATGTCGAATTTGTGCCACACCATGATATGGTACTAGAGTTCGGTGATGTTGTCATAGCAGTCGGAACTACATACCAGCTGGATCAATTATCGATGTTCCTTGGTCATGAACATCACGCAGTAAAACCGCGAGTAGACATTCATTCCCTTGCGGCTACAATTTTTCTGGCGTTCGCGATCGGTGGGATTATTATTCCGATTCCAAAAATAGGACTATTTTCTCTGGGACTTGCCGGTGGAGCGTTAATTTCAGGTCTTTTATTTGGACACTTTGGTCGAATAAGAAATTTAATAGGCCGCTTTCCAAAAAGCGCTACCTCCGTTCTAAAAGAATTAGGACTGGCAATATTTTTCGTTCAGGTAGGCTTTGAAACCGGGCAAAGCTTTATCGAGAGTCTGGATTATAGTGCGATTGGATACGCAATTACAGCAGTCTTTATGGCAATCATTCCTATGCTAATCAGCTTTCTAGTTGGTCATTATATTCTTAAAATAAGCATCAGCGAATGCTTCGGTGTCATTTGCGGAGGAATGACTTTTACCCCTGGGCTTGATGTCATTAAGCAGGTAGATCCTTCTGAGAAACCGATTATCGCATACTCATCTGTTTATCCGGTTGCTCTTATACTTATAATCATTTTGGTTCAAGCAATCTTTGTGATATTGAAGAGTTTCAGCACGTGATTTGCAATTTGATCAATATAAAACGACTCATTTTTTCTGTCTAAAAAATAAAACCTAATTCGAGACAATTTCTATGCTTGGAATCATCTATATCTTAATCGGCTCTATTCTATTTTCTGCAAAGGCTATATTGGTAAAACTTGCCTACCGAGAAGGTTTGGATGGAATTGAGGCATTGGCACTCAGAATCTGTTTTGCCGTGCCTTTTTATATGGGTTCTCTGATCTGGATCTATTCTCGCTACCGCAAGAAAACCGAAAAAACAGCAACCAATCCTCGGATTCTAGGAATGGT
This sequence comes from Leptospira sp., assembly GCA_020831715.1. Taxonomy (GTDB): domain Bacteria; phylum Spirochaetota; class Leptospiria; order Leptospirales; family Leptospiraceae. Next base: position 2,590 of record JAFIGA010000177.1, read on the forward strand.
TGTCGTCTATGGATTCTTAGGTTACTATCTGGCAAGCTATCTGGATTTCGCAGGTCTCCAATATATTACTGCTGGTTTGGAGAGATTGGTTCTATTTGTTTATCCAACGATAGTAGTTCTTCTCAATTGGATCTTTTTCAAGAAGTCTGTGTCACCTAAGGTTATGCTTGCCGTTGCTATAACTTATCTCGGAATCGGTCTTGCCTATTTTCATGATGTTAAGATCGGTGGTGACAATGTATCGTGGGGTGCCTTTTTGGTTTTTCTATCGGCAATTACTTACGCTTTGTATCTCATGGGATCGGGAGATTTGATTCCCAAGATTGGAGTCAATCTCTTCACCTCACTAGCTATGCTCACCTCGAGTGTTTTGGTTCTGATTCATTTTTCCATCACAAGTGAGTGGACAAGGTTTCTGGAATACAATTCTTATGTATATTTCTTGGGATTTCTGTTGGGTATATTCACAACGGTAGTTCCAAGCTATTTTATCTCTGCTGGAATTCATGCGGTTGGATCGAGTCGCGCATCTATTGTTTCCTCAGTCGGACCAATGTCCACCATTTTATTGGCATTTATATTCTTAGGGGAAACGGTTGGCTTGTATCAGATATTGGGGACATTGTTTGTAGTGTCGGGTGTGTTACTCATTGCTATGTCGAAGAAGAGTGCCGAGAATAGAGCGGAGCGCGAAGTTGAAGAGGAAGAAATAAAAATAGAGGTTGGTAGTATAAAAGAGTTGAAGGAATAAAAAAATAGAGCCGCCCTCTCAGTAGATATCTATGGAAGTATTAGCTTTGGGGACTAGGCACTAAATGTTGGATTTTCTTTTTATGAGAATTCCAATATAATAAAAAATAACTATAAAAAAGATAAAGAGATCAGAAACCAAAGCAACTGATTCTTTAAAAGATATATCTTCAAATATCCTGGATACGTGCAGCAAACCAGCCATTCCTAAAAAAATACCACCAGATGTAGCAGGTATACGGTAATTTTGGAAATAGATAGAAGAGATTCCCATGATTCCGAAAAGCAGGTTGGCAAATCCCAGCTCTTGGACTATTACAAGATTTGTTAGATCGATACCAAGAATATTTGCTGTGAAAGAAGGATTGAAAATTTGACTAAGACCGGCGGTTAAGAGTCGAATTCCAATTGTCCAAAAAATAAACCATTTACATATCGTTTCAATGAGATCTGTTTTTTCTTTTTTGATAAAATATTCATTTAGAATACAAGCTATCGGAGCGATAAGCATTGTCAGAAGAATGTACAGAAAGTATCCCATGCTGAAACAGATTGTCTTATGGAATTGAATTTGTAACTTCCATTTAATATTTTACCATTGTGTTCTTTGGAAATTAGTAGAAAAGATTATAAGAGTTTCACTTGACAGAAATCCGACAATCCTCTACAATTGAACTATGAATCCGGTTGCAGAACGATCTACTCCGCGCTATGAAAATCTCAAAGTTACTCGGGAAGAGTATCTGGATCTGGTTGAGGACGGATTTCGATATGACATGGAAGGGGGAGTATTGAAATTGTCACCTAGCCCAGGATTTGAACATGCCGATAGAGCGAATCAATTGAATATTAGAATAGCAAACTATCTTCGCAGTAAACCAATTGGAAAAGTTGTCATGGAGTGCGATATTCTTCTGCCCGATGGAGGAGATGTTTTACGTCCTGATATAACTGTCATATTGAATGAAAACTTAGGGATTGTCAAGACCCATATCCATGGTGTTCCCGACCTTGTCGTGGAAGTCCTTTCGCCTTCCACTCGACTTAGGGATCTAGGGGAAAAATCCGAACGTTACCTAAAGAATGGAGTCCCTGAATATTGGATTGTAGATCCAGAGTCCCATCGAATCGAAGTCCGCTACAATCGGAAGTCCGAGTGGGAAGCCATATCCGACAAACAATTAAAAAGTGAAGTCCTGCCAGGGCTTGTTGTGGTAGCAAACGATATTTTTAACTAAAAAACTCCTTCCAAAAAATAGGAAAGCTTGTAACACGAATCCCATCCGCAGTCTCATAGTCTTTTTTGCCCTGGAGATGAACTTGGTAGGTTGGCAGAGTAGGAGACAGTCGATCTCTTAGGTAACGTAAGGGTGGGTGGATGTCGGTATCGGATAGTTTTACTTCCAATAACAGTTCCGGTCTTTCGTCCTTAGTGAGAACAAAATCCACTTCTCTTCCTGCAGTATCTCTATAATAATTCAGATTCCAGTCTTCTCCGTAAGCATCTTGTCTTTGGTGGATCCATTTGAGAAGGTGGCCAGCAACCATATTTTCGAATTGGATTGCAGGATCTTTAGGAAGGGACCAATTCCAGAGATAGAGCTTTTGTTCTTTTTTGACTGTTCTCAGTCGGTTAACACCCAATGGTGCTACTCGGTAGGAAAAATACACATTGTCCAAAATTGTAATCCATCGATCTACCGTTTGGTGAGAAACACCCAGATCCTCTTTGATACTATTCAACGAAAGCGGACTTCCTACCAATTGGGGAAGCCGAAGTCCTAGTAGTTCTAATTTTGCCAGGTTGGAAACATTTTCGAGACTTGTGATGTCATCTTCCAATAGACGAACACGATAGTCTCGTGACCATCGATCTGCAAATCGTTTGGAACCGGATAGATAGGGTTCGGGGAATCCGCCCAGGTTTAATAATTGCTTCCAATCATCGGTTGATTTTAAATTCAATTCATCTCCCGTGAAAGGGTGCATTCGATGGAAAAAATATCTACCTTGGAGTGAATCACCTCCCCGTCGATAGGCGTCTAGCTTAGCAGATCCTGTTACAAGAACTTTTCTTTTCGTGTGCGGATTGTCGGAGAGAGCTTTTAGTATGGATCTCCAATCGGGATTTTTGTGGATTTCATCGAGTATCAAAATATGTTTGCTAGGAGGCCATTCACCGAGTAGAATCTTCTCCCTATCTTGGGGAATATCCCAGTTGAGGTAGCCATTTTTTCCTGCTATCTGAAGACTCAATGAAGTTTTGCCAACCTGTCTGGGACCGGCAATTAGAACCATTTTCGCTTGGAGGTCTTCTTGAATTGCTTCCTTAAGATAGCGATTTTCCATATGACTATTTTAACCCCTATCAGAAAAAAGTCACGTGTTTTTTAACATAGATCGGAAAATACACAAATCGTCAAAATATGTATGTTCCATTACAAAATCGAGTTATAGGAATAAGAGACCCATAAAAGAAAACTTGGGTATATTTGTGGGATGATACAATTATAGAGTTGACAGGAGGGTCTAAGAAACGAAGCTAGACGTGAAATGAGGCAAGAATGATTCAGGTTAGCAATCTATCCAAATCCTATGGCGAAAAACGCGCCATTCAAAATTTGAATTTTACATTGGAGAAGGGAGAAGTGGTCGGGCTTCTTGGTTTGAACGGAGCAGGCAAGACCACCAC
>JAFIGA010000179.1 GCA_020831715.1 Leptospira sp.
GATAATAGGGCGATCATCCGGGTGGTAAAAATCTAATCCATTCACTTTATCATGGTCATAGCTTTTATCGACTTCATGGATGGAATACACTTCGTCTGTCCAGAATGTCTTTCCGGATTCCAGGTCAAGATCCCAGGCACCAAGCTTGGCAATTCGTTGTGCATCGTTGAATAATATAGTAATTTTCTCTAACTCGATATTTTTTTGCTTTAAAAGATTCTGCGAATTTTCTAATTCTTTATTCTTTTCTTCAATGTATTTTTTTGAAATTTCTTCAGATGTTATATCTCTGGCTGAAGCATAGATCAATCCATCTATTGCAATTGATCGCCATTCTAGATTGCAATAAATTCCTTCTTTATTGCGATATCGATTTTGAAAGTTGATGATTTTTTTGCCTTTATCTAAATAAAAAACAGCTTTCAGTGTTTCGTCAATATCATCTGGATGAATGAATTGTAGAAAATCTTCTCCGAATAGTTGATTGACTGGTATCCCAAGAAATTCTTCCCATGCTTTGTTAACTCTAACAAATTTACCTTGTAAATCAGCGATACAAAGTAATTCTAATGTTGTGTTGAAAAACATCTCAATTTCGTTTTTCTGAGTTTTAGTTATATTCTGAAGTATCTTTAATTCTTCTTGTTCTTTTCTTGTCTTGATATTGTGGACCAGTTCTTCAGCCAAAAGCCGGATAGATTCTTTTTGGTTGTCATCTAGTTTCCTAGGTATTCGATCGATCACACAAAGTGTACCAATTGCATTACCATCTGCCATCACAAGAGGATATCCTGCGTAGAAGCGAATATTAGGATCACCAGTTACCAAAGGATTCTCAATGAACCTTTCATCTCTATGTGCATCTTCGATTTCAAAAAGGTTCTTATCTAAAATGGCATATTGGCAAAAAGAAATATCGCGAGCAGTCTCAATAGAATCCATTCCCACTTTGGACTTAAACCATTGGCGATCCTTATCTATCAAACTCATCAGCGCAATGGGAACGCCGCATATGGAAGCTGCTAATTTCGTAAGTCTGTCAAATTGTTCCTCCGGTGGAGAATCAAGCAATTGATAGCTATAAAGAGACTTTAGCCTTCCTTCTTCATTGGGTGGGATGGGTAGTTTAGATGAATTATCAGTATTCAAAAAATTTTACCAAAAAGCAATAGAATTCTATCTTTTGCAAGGTTCATCATTGGCATAGATCAAAAAATCTAATGATTGAAATAATTGTCAAATTTAATTTATCATTTTATATTGGAAGTTTATTCCAAATTCATAAAAAAATCAGACCGGTTTTATAATTTCGGTCGCAAACATTCAGTGATTGTGTTAGTTTTATTAGTAATTACGTTGGAAATGATTATTTTCAAATGTATCTACTACAGGGGAGTACTTATTGCGTGAATGCGTGTGATTTAGATTGGTCTTGTTTTTTATCGACATTGAGATTTCAGTTCTCAATGAATATACTCAGATACTTTCCTATAGCCGGTGGGGTATTTTTGATAATCTGGATGTGGAAGAAAGATTGGTTTCAGCCATTTCGTATCCAGCAACTCTTCCCAAAGAGTGATAAGCTTTTTTTTGAAATTAAGCAATCTTTTACAACACTCATCATGTTCACGATCGTTGGGATGACCACCTTCGTTCTTGCCAAGTCGGGAGTTATTAAAACCTATGTATATAGGGACATAGATATACATGGCTGGGGTTATGCTGTATTAAGCTTCTTCTTGATATGGCTATGGCAAGAAACTTGGTTCTATTGGATGCATCGTGCAGTTCATACGAAAAAACTATACAAGTGGGTTCACTCCGTTCATCATAAGTCGGTAAATCCATCCCCTCTTGCCGCATATAGTTTTCATTATATAGAAGCAGCTTTGGAGGCAATATATCTTCCTATTTTTATCATGGTAGTTCCCTTACATTTTAATGTCCTCATAATTCATACATTTTTTGTAATGTTGTTGAATGTCTATTTTCATACGGGATATGAATTTTATTCCAAGAATTGGTTGAATCATCCCATATTGAAATGGATCAATCCTGCGACTCATCATAATTTACATCATTCTAAGTTTCATGGAAATTACAGTCTTTATCTGAATTTTTGGGATCGCATAATGGGTACAAATTTCCCTTACTACGAGTCTTATTATAGGGAAGTAACTGAAAGAAGAAATTCTGAATTGAAAAATCGTAAAGAAAATTCTATCCTAAAGGGGTCGGAGAAGGTGGTTAGAGAGCAGTATGGAATTTGAATGGAACAAAGCTTTATTGGTTTTTGGATTCGGGATGCTATTTTTCGGATTGAGATACGTTGTTATGGCTGGAACGGCATTTTTGATTTTTTGGAAGTTTCTATACAATCGACTCCATCATAGATGGATTCAACAGGATAGGGTTCCTGAGAAGAAAAAAATTCTCCACGAAATCAAGTATTCCCTCCTTACTATGGTTATCTTCGGTATGGTTGGCATCTGGATCTATTTTATGAAAACCCAAGGCTGGACACAGATTTATACAGACTTCCACGAATATGGATGGGGATATTTTTTATTAAGTCTGGTCGGGATCATTCTTCTTCATGATGCGTATTTTTATTGGACACATCGTGCCATGCATCACCCCAAGTTATTTAAACATATGCATCTAACGCATCATATACCTACCAATCCTTCGCCTTGGGCGGCATTTGCCTTTCATCCATATGAGGCAGTTGTAGAGGCAGGTATTGTTCCTCTTGCTGTTCTTTTATTCCCTTTGCATACCTATACGATTGTTGCATTTCTATTCTATATGACCTTCTTGAATGTATTGGGTCATTTGGGATTTGAGATGTTCCCCAAGAGGTTTTTGGATAATGTTGTTCTTCGTTACCATAATACAACTACTCATCATAATATGCATCATAGATATTTTCATTGCAACTATGGATTGTATTTTAATTGGTGGGATCGTTGGATGGGAACCAATCATGTTAATTACAAAGAAAGATTTGACGAAGTTACGAATCGAGATAAGGAAAAGCAAATGCAAATCGGATGATGATATCTAATTGGTGAAGATTAAATTCATCTCAGTTTAGTTTTTAATATTCCATTTTTCATTATATTAAGTTCTAAATTTTAAAAATAAGAGTATTCATAGTTCCATTTTCATTTTTAACAGTATATTTCCCGCCTAATTGTCTGGTTAACATCTCAACGATTTTTAAACCAAAGCCTGTAGATTTACTATTTATAATCTCCTCGTCAATACCAATTCCATTATCTTTAATTATTAGAGTAACATTTTGATCAATTTTAGTTAAAACAATGTCTATATGATTATTAACCTTTGATGGAAAAGAATATTTGAATATGTTCGTTAGCAGTTCATTTATGATAATTCCCAAAGGTATGACAGTTTTGGAATTTAGCGGAAAATCCGAAATACTATTTTTAAATGTTATGTTTTTGCTCTCAGAAAAAACAGCAAAAATAGCATCAATCAGACTTTCAATATAAAATTTACTTGACACTTCTTGATAATCGTTCCCTAAAAACAATTTATCATAAAGGACACTCATACTTTGTATTCGAGAAAGTGATTCTTGCAATGCCTCTTTTACTATTGCAGAAGTTGAAGAATTGATTTGTAAAGAAAGAAGGGATTCAATTGAAACGATATTATTTTTTATCCTATGGTGAACTTCTTTAAGTAAGGTTTCTTTTTCGGATAGTTGACGCTTGATTTCATCCTCGGCATTTTTGCTATCAGTTATATCCATTATATTGCCAATTACTCTTATGACTTTTCCATTTTTCGATTCTGGATGGCCTGTAACTCGAACCCAAAGTTTATTTCCTTTTTCAGAAGTAAACGGTAGACTGATATCATAAGGTTGTTCTAGATCTATGCATCGCTGAAAAGAATCTAAAATAGTTTGGTGATCTTCTGGATTAAAACAATTCAAACTTCTTTTTATGGGTTCATCTTTATCGGACCATTCTTTCCCTTTGGAAAAACCATGAATAGTATACATTTCTTCTGTCCAATACATCATTTGATTATCAATGTCCCATTCCCATCCTCCAACCTTGCTCATGCGTTGACTGACTTTTAGTAGTTTTTCCCTTTTCTCCAAGTCTATTTGAAATCTTCTAGTTTCTGATATATCAACAAAAGTGATCACGGCACCCTCTATAACATTTTCGAGAGTCCGATAAGGAAGGATATTCATTCTAAACCATTTTCCTATTAAAGTCTGCACTTCAATAACTTTAGGTATCAAAGTGTCGAAGACAGATTGAATATCTAATGCAAGATTATCATAATCGGAAAACTTACTCAAAATATGATTGACAGGACGACCTATATCACCTGAAATTACATTGATAAGTTCACTTGCAGAGGGGGTGAAACGTAAAATATTTAATTGAAAGTCAACAAATATTGTTGCGATTCCTGTGCCTGCCAATAAATTATTCATGTCGTTATTGGTTCTAGACAAGTCGGAAACTTTTTGGGACAGCTCATTATTAACGGTTATTAGCTCTTCATTAACGGATTGAAGTTCCTCTTTCGATGTTTCCAACTCCTCATTCGTAGACTGTAATTCTTCATTTACAGACTGCATTTCTTCGTTATAAGATTTCAATTCTTCATTTGCTGTCTCAAGTTCTTCGGTGGTGGACTGAAGATAATCTTCTTTTGCGCGGAGTTCTGATCGAAGTGACTCTATGAGTTTGGTATTATGAACTTGTATTCCCTCATCTATTTCTTCAATTGGCAATAACAAGTCCTTTTTTACTTGTATAGATGAATTAGTCTCCTCTAAAATTACAAGGTACATTAGTTCGGATAAAGGATTATTGACATCGATAATTGCAGGGCAAATGGTTAAATTAATATTCGTATAGTTTCCATTAGTTTTTACATTCAAATTTGTAAAACGTATAATTTCTTTATTCATTACCGATTTTCTTAGCGCTGTAGCAATTTCATATCTTAAACCCTCTCGAGCCATTTTGAGAATATTATAACCATTTACTTCACCAACAGCAGGTTCTAAAAATATTCCGGTTCGACCATGAAGATAAAAAATATCACCTTGCGAATTAACCAATGCACTTGATGGAGCTAGTTGTTTTAGTAATGTCTGTTCCGCTATCTGACGAGGGGAAAAATCTCTCTTTGAAGGCTTTTGTGTTGCTAGTCCTGAAGATAGGTTCCCTTGTCGATGTAAAGAAGGATAATAATCTTCTATAAGAGCTTTTCTTACATTGCTCTGGTTTTCTTTTCGTAAATATATTTTCGATTTTCGATCTAGAGACTGGAAAAGATCCGTATAATCGCTTACCGATTCCGATGTTCCTAAAAAAAGGAATGCATTGGGGTTGAGTGCATAATGAAATAAAGGAATCAATTTCTTTTGTAGTTCATTACTTAAGTAAATCATTAAATTTCGACAACTTATAAGATCAAGTCTCGAGAAGGGTGGATCTTTTATGATGTTTTGTTCAGAAAAAATAAGCATATCTCTAATGTTCTTATTAATCTGATAAGAATCTAAACCGTCCTCTCTCCCATTGGGAATAGAGGAAAAATACCTTTCTATTCTCTCTTGATTAATATCCGCGGTTATACTTTTTGGATAAATTCCCGAACGTGCAGTTGCAATTGCTCTAGGGTCAATATCTGTTGCAAATATTTGTATATGGAAATTTTGTTTTAAATATTCCATATATTCCAACATTAAAATAGCAATAGAATACGCTTCTTCTCCTGTTGAACAGCCAGCACACCAAATTCTAATTGTAGCACCGGAATTTTTCCCGGTAAAAAGCTTCGGAATGATTGTTTCTTCCAGAGATTTAAATGACTCTGAATCACGGAAAAAATTAGTAACTCCAATGAGCATATCTTTAAATAAAGAATTAATTTCTTCATTGGA
>JAFIGA010000180.1 GCA_020831715.1 Leptospira sp.
CATAATACTTGAATAGTAGGACGAATTCTTTTTTTTAAAAAAGTACTTGCCAATGCTTTTTTTATTTGAAATAATAGAGTTAAAGGATGATATTTCACTATTGATTGTTAGATCAATAAGAAATTTCATAACATTTTATGAAGAAGATTGAAGCATTTATCAAGCCCTTTCAACTCAATGCTTTGAAGGACGCTCTACTCCAAGAAGGCGTCTCAGGCATGACGATTTTGGAAGTGAGAGGATTCGGAACCCAGCAAGGTCATCATGAAGTGATTAATGGTACTGAATATCGTGTGGATTTTCTTCCTAAAGTCATGGTTATGCTAATCGTTGAAGATGATTTGGAAGATACTGTAGTAAATATAATTTTGGAAAAATGCTCCACGGGAAATATTGGAGATGGAAAAATCATCATAACTTCAGTAGAAAAAGCGATTCGAATTCGAACTCGTGAAGAGGGAACTAAAGCGATCAAGTAATGGAATTCACCAACGGCATAATAGAATCCAAAACGGGATACTTTATTCTGGAATGGGAATCGGACCAAAAAGAAAACTCTCTCTTCCAAGAATCCGAAGAAGCATGGATTCCCATCTACTCGGGAGAACTGAGACAACTTTCCTTGTCCGGGCTCTCCGATGGGACATACAACTACGCCATCTGCCCCATAGATACAGCACAACCTTCTAAAGAAATCTGTTCCTACACACAAGCATTAGTAGAACATTATTCTCCTGTTCAATCTGTGATTTCATTGGGCATAGGTCTCAGCCTTTTTTGTTGCATCGTTGTTGCATTATTTTACTTCCAATCCAAATCTAAATTCAAGGATAGCATTTCCGCCTAATTATGGAGAATCCTGTAATCAGCATAGAATTAGGTGTTACTTTAATTGGCTCATTCAGTGTAATATGGGTATTTTTGGGATGGTATCTGGGAAGAGAAAATAAAACCTCGGAAGATTTTCAGCTAGCAGGGAGGAAGGTGGGATTCTCTCTAGCCACAGCCACGGCAATGGCAACCTGGGTTACAACCAATACCACCTTGGTCGCACCGGAACTTGCCTACCAAATGGGTATTTGGGGCATGATAGGATATTCTATGGGAGCTATTGGGCTCATACTCTTTGCCCCACTCGCCAAAAGAATTCGAGAAATTATGCCGAGTGGAACTACTTCCGGTGATTTCTTTCGCCTTCGTTTTGGCATTCGTGCTTGGCGATTGTTCTTGCTACTTTCTCTGGTCTATAGCCTAAGTTGGCTTGTGAGCTTGGGTATGGCAGGTGGAATTTTAGTTCAATCCCTTACGGGAATTCCCTATGAAATAGGGCTGACTGTAATTTTAGTGATTTGCATTGCTTATACTTTTTTGGGAGGACTGAAGGCTGTTATTGGAACTGATTTCATACAAACTGTACTTATCTTAATTGGTATCACAGTTCTTGGAACTATCGCTTGGAGGGAAGTTTCGAGTGTAGAGATGCATTTAAAACTATCCCAAGATCGCCCCGAACTTTTGAATGTATTTTTCCCCGCCGCACTCATATTCCTATTCAATAATATTCTATTTGGAATCGGAGAAATCTTTCATTCCAATGTATGGTGGTCGAGAGCCTTTGCATTTCGAAAGGGTGTAGGGTTTCGAGCATTTCTATGGAGTGGGATTTTGTGGATACCCGTTCCCATTGCTGCGGGATTTTTAGCCTTCATGGCTCCTGTTCGCGGAATCCCTGTTCCCTTTCCCGATATGGTAGGACCCTTGGTTGCAGGAGAGATTCTGGGAGAATTGGGGGGTGTTCTGGTTTTTGTATTGGTATTCAGTGCTCTAGCTTCCAGCTTGGATTCTCTCTTGGCGGCATCGAGTGATTTGATTGCACAAGATATCTATAAGGGGCATATCAATTCGGAAGCAAGTGATGCGCAGATGCAAAAAGCCGGGAAAATTTCTATCTTACTTTTGGGAGTTTTTGCTTGGGGATTTTGCCTGCCTAGAATTTCTGATTTAGCATCAGTTTTGCATTTTTCAGGAGCCTTGGTTGCATCCATGATCTGGCCTATTATTCTGGGAATCTATTGGGATAAAGCGAATCGTGATGCCATCTTCTATGCTATGGTATTCGGAAGCATTGGTGGGCTTGTGAGTTATTTTCTTTTGGGATTTTATACGGCGGCAATTACGGGGACAGCAATTTCTATGTTTGTCAGTGTTGCCGGAAGCTACCGAAAAAGCGAAGCATTTGACTGGGAAAAGGGAGTATCATGACTATATCTATTTTTTGGATGGACGTATTGAGAATGGGCAGTTTAGCATTATGTGCATTAGCTGTTCTATTTCTATTGGGGTATTTTATTAAGGACATGATCCAAGGAGAGATATGGTGAGCTATTCATACAGAAATCAACTGCCGGATAATTTAAAGAAGAGCATTCTTCCCAGGGATGGCTACTCCGGAATAGAAAAACCCAAGGCTTTTTTGGAATTGGTTCCGGAGAACCCGGAAGCACTTCTATATCTAGCTCAGAAGCATATAGTCTCGGCAAAACAATTTGACAGAGAACTTCTGATTCAGTTGTGTAGACTAGCCGCAACCTATGAAGTGCACCCTACTCTTTTTCATAGACCCTTGCAAGGTAAGATTCTCATATCCGCATTCTATGAACCTTCTACCAGAACAAGACTCTCTTTCGAATCGGCATGGCATAGACTGGGTGGAGACATCATGTCCATTACAGATCGTTCGACTACCGGAATTGCCAAAGGGGAATCCTTGGAAGATGTGGGTGAAATGTTCAATAATTACGGTGACGTGGTGGTTCTTCGAGACAACCAAAATGAATCCGTCTACAAGATGGTGGAAACTCTTCGAATCCCCATCATCAATGCAGGAAATGGTGTGGATGAACATCCTACCCAAGCATTGTCCGACCTGTATACTATACTGAAATGGCGTCCTTCTTTAATTCAGGAAAACTTATCCGATTCCGAAAAAATCAAAATAGGTATCATAGGAACGCCCGGTCGGATGCGAACGGTTCGTTCTCTTTTGATTCTTTTGTCATTTTTTGCCAGCTCCATCTCCGAAGTAATCATCATAAATCCGGAGAAAAATATCTTCGATTCGGGGCAAAAAGAAGAACTGGAAGCATCCGGTTTGAAGATTAGCCAATCCAAAAACCTAGCCGATGTATTACCGGATCTGGATGTTATATATATCAATTCCATAGCTTGGGTGGGGGAAAGCTTTGAAGTTCTAACAGGAGATATCCGATTAAGCAAGAAATTGCCATTAAAAAAAGACTCCATAGTTCTCCATCCTTTAGCTCGTGGAGATGAATTGGATACAGACTTGGATTATACCGATCACAATTGGTATTTTGCCCAAGCAAGAGGAGCAG
>JAFIGA010000214.1 GCA_020831715.1 Leptospira sp.
TAAGTTTTGCACTATTCTATGAATGTGCCGTTCCGGGGATGGTTGACCAAAAGCACTCACATTCTCACAATCATGGAGATACACACAACCACGGTGAAGCCAATCAATATATGCATCAAACCGATGTAACAGATCTTGCCAAGAGGTTTGATGAACCGGCAAGGGACAAATGGCAGAAGCCGGATGTGGTTCTGGATCGTATCCATCAATTGCTCACCAATTCCAAAGCAGGCACAGCTTCTCAAAATCGGGTCTCCCAAAATAGTCCTGTTCTATGGGAAATCGGTGCCGGTTCGGGATATTTTTCCACCAAATTTGTTGGTCGAGGTTGGACTATAATTGCCGCTGATCCCAATCCGGAATTTTTGAACATTTTGCAAGAGAAGAAAAAGACACTGGCGAAGAAAGAACAGTCTCGTTTCATCATACAAAAGATTCCTTATGATGCGCCGGCAATAAACAGAAAAGATGTGGATTTGGTATTTTCCTCAAATACCTATCACCATATAGAAAATAGATCGGATTATTTCAGTGAGGTGAAGAAAGCATTGGGAGATAGAGGTAGTCTTATGATTGTGGATTTTGAAAAAGGCAAATCCGGCATGGGACCACCTCAGAATATGCGATTCACCCCCAAGGAGGTGATTGACGAATTGAAGCAAGCCGGTTTCAAAACATTTGAAGTTGATTCGAAAAGTTTCCCTTATCAATTTATGTTGATAGCTCGGTAAGGGAATTTTACAGTTGATACAATTTTTAGAAAGCTTGAGATTTTCACAAATTAATAAGAAAGAAAAAATTTTGGGAGATATGGTAAAATGAAACCAATTCAACTCTATTCACTTAATACACCAAACGGTCAGAAAGTTGGCATTGCCCTGGAAGAAATGGGTATTCCCTATGAACCCCATACAATCAATATCATGGAGGGAGATCAATTCAAAGAGGAGTTTGTAAAGATCAATCCCAATTCCAAGATACCTGCAATTGTGGATCCGGAAGGTCCGGGTGGGAATCATAATGTTTTCGAATCAGGAGCTATCTTACTTTATCTAGCGGAGAAATCCGGTAAATTTTTACCCAAGGATCCGGTTCTAAGAAGCGAGACTTTGCAGTGGCTTTTTTTCCAGATGGGAGGAGTTGGACCTATGTTCGGACAATTTGGTCACTTCTTCAAATATGCAGGCGAAAAATGTGATCATCCATATCCTTTGAATCGTTATACGACTGAAGTCAAGAGATTACTTTCTGTGATTGATAAGAGGTTGGAAGGAAGAAATTTTCTTGTGGCAGAAGAGTACACTATTGCGGACATGGCAATCTTCCCATGGGTATTGTGTTTGGAGGAGCACTATAAGGCAACCGAACACTTGGAATTGGCAAATTTTAAAAATATAATTCGCTGGAAGAAATATCTCCTTTCAAGAGAAAAAACAAAAATTGGATTGGGAGTATGTGGGATATCGTAATTCTTTATGAACTGGTGGACTCTCCTCTGTCCCTTCGTCCCCCAGGATTTGTTTGAGTATTAAGAAATATTTGAGTTTGAAAAATGTGTTTTAGGTTTAGGGAGTTTTGATGAGGATTATCCCCCGAGGTTCGTCCTACGGACTGTCTGTCAGACTCACCTCAAACTTTACTTCCGCCCTGTTGGGCTGTACGTAAAGTTTATGGGCTTAGGGACTCTTCGAGTCCCTTCGTCCTGCGGGCGGAGGGACTCGAACCCTCGCCAGAAGCTTGGAAGGCTGCTGTGCTACCGTTACACCACACCCGCATGATGGGTTGTATTGACAGTTTTTTTTGTGAGGTCGGAATGTCAATTCAAATGGATGATTTTTTGTGTGGATAGCTCCAACAAATTTCTATCGATTCTGGCTCTGACATAGTTGCACTGCTTTCATTCCCACTGGAATCTTGCACCGTTTCCGTGAACGCTACAGATCTTGATAGATCATCAATAGTTGCCTTCACATCTGCTTGGGTGACAGAAAAAAGAATACTCGGTATGAGCAATACTAACATTATTGAAATTTTTTTCATTCGTATTTTCCTTAAATTTTTTAACCATATAATAACACTAGATTGCGAATCTTTCTTCCTAGATTATAATGCTGGAAATATATTTTTTAAAAAAATTAAATTACATAAAAAATTTATGTTTATATTCTTTAGGGGACTCTCCCATTTCCTTCTTAAATGCTTCATAAAAGGATGACACAGATTGAAAGCCTGATTCCAGTCCAATGCGAGTCATATTCCAATCCTTTCTATTTTTCATTAATTCTATTGATTCTTTAATTCTAAGCCCCTTAAGGAATTCAGAATAATTATGACCTCGAATCATATTAAAATATTCCGAAAGTTGATGTGTTGAAATATTACATTTCTTGGCAAACACAGGAAGACTAACATCTTCTTCCAAATAAAAATTTTCCTCGACAAGATTAGATATCCTTAGTTCCAGTTCCTCCAAATCTACCTTCCTAAGTGTTGATTTAACATATTTTGGAATAGAAAAGGAAACAGGTAAGGATATATGAATTAATACATTTGTTGAGAATACCCAAAAAAGAAATACTATCATTAGTATCAATTGGATTGAAAATAACTTTATGAAAAGATTTTTATCTGATTCAAAAAAGGTATGCTCGCTATCAAAACCGGATGATTAATGCCTTTTGCCTTTTTGGTTGTCTTTTAAATAGCTATTTAAGATTATTGGTGAATGAGTGAGGATTTTTACAGAAATCTTAAAGCCATTGAGAATTTTGCCGGAATTATAGATCCGAATCATTATTCCCCAGTACCGGAAGATTGGTACGTAGTCATCACAGATGTTGTGAATTCTACACAGGCAATTGAAGAGGGCAGATACAAGGATGTAAATACAGCTGGCGGTCTTGCGGCAATGGCATTGTCCAATTTATACAAAAATATGGAACATCCCTATGTATTTGGTGGAGACGGAGTTACTTTTTTAATTCCCGGAACCAAGGTCGACGATGTTCGCTCGATCATGGTAGACACAAAAAGAAAGGTTGGACAATTTTTTGACCTAACACTCCGAGTTGGAATGGTTCCGGTATCTGATTTGTTGCAATTGGGAACTTCTATATCTGTTAGCAAATGGAAAGTGAGTGAATTCTATTACCAAGCTATTTTTAAGGGATCGGGAGTGGACAAGGCTGAAGAACTGGTGAAGGCAATAGATTCCCCTTATCTTTTGATGATAGATGAACCAACCCCTGTCGAAGCTAATTTCGAAGGCTTTACATGCCGCTGGAAAGATATCCCGAGTGATAAAGGAGAAACCGTCTCTATTATAATCAAAGAAAATCCCAATGCTAATGCTAACTTTAATCTTTTTGCGTCTTTTCAAAAGTTAGAATCGATATTAGGTGGTATTGAAGAGTATCACCCAATAAATAATAAAACACTACAAATGGCGGGATCACCCAAGACATTGCTACGGGAAGCAACTGTATCTGCCGGTTCTAGAAAAGGGATTATTCGTCTATTTCATTTAATTAAAATCTATTTGCAATCTTTAGTTGTGAAATTTGCTATGGTGACAGGTCTTCCCCTAAAAGGATCATTTTATACTTTAAGGGATCTGAAACAATACAATATACAATCTTCAGACTTTCGAAAATTTGATGGATCTTTAAAAATGGTTGTATCTATTTCACCCAAGAAAAGAGCCCTTTTAGAAGATTTTCTAAATCAATTGGAAGCAAAGGGATCGATATTGTATGGAATCCATATTTCCAATCGCGCTTTACTAACATGCCTGATGCATTCGGGATCAGCTTCGGAAGTCCACTTTGTAGATGGAGCAGATGGGGGCTATGCTATGGCGGCAAAAATGATCAAAGAAAAGCTAACGATTGCATGAAAAAGTCTAACGGTCAATTGAATCGGATAGTCGACTTAATGATTCATGAATATTTATAGTTATTTGCCCGAAGATTACTCCCTACATCATTGAATGGAATTCCGTATTTTTTCATAACAGGATGGACTTTTGGTGCTACCATCTGTCTTAGATAGAAAGGTTGGTTCACCACAAAATGATGGATACCATGAGTACTTCCAAAATTAAAACAAAACAATTGAAATGGAATCAGGTACCATGGGTGCAAAACCTGTGTCTGCTCATTCACAGTTCGCACATTTCCATAATAGTGCATACTGGAAGAAATAAATTGTAAACTAGCTTGTCGAATGAAATTTGGTATGAGCCAAACCACCGCAATGGGCATGAGATATCCATGAACTATAAGCATCCACTCGGGAAGTGTAAATCCTAAATTCCAAGTGGAACTTAGAATTTCTAAGCTTCCGATACTTAGCGAAATCTTGCTTATGAGTAGGAGTAGACTCAATCCAATAAAGTTATACCAAAGCGTCTGGAATATAAATTGTACAGGAAAGCTTCCCCGAACCATTTCCTTAGGATTGTAAATCTTCTTTGCATCTCTTTGCATAGTCTTGGTATTGATGAGAAAACTCATTGGTTGATCAATCATAGTCAAGATTCTCTTCCAACCCATGGGCATACCATTGCCTATCATTCTCTCTTCTACGTCGTCCGGATTGCCTGATACTTTATGATGGTTTAGGTGAAGTCCTCGTCTTACCCAGGGGCTGACGGTGTTTCCCCGGAACAACCAAACTATCCAGAAAATAAAATTCTGCATGATTTTGGAATCTCGAAAATACAAATTGTGGATTGTATCATGTTCGATCTCATGGAGAAAAGAGGCAAGAATGCCATTGGTCAAAATAGCAAGCCAAGCCGGAACATAACCCATCAGGTAGCCAATCGTAATACCAATCATTCCTCCCGCACTCAAAAGGGTGATGGATAAACCTATTGCATTTTGGTGTTTTAAAAAAATATATTTCTTTCTCAGCTCTCGATCTTCTCTTCGGATAGATTTCATGATTTGAATTTTCTTTTTTCGTTCTTCATCGCTTCTTACTTTCATATCTTGTCTCCTTTAAGAAATACGCTACACTGTTTCGAAAAACTCT
>JAFIGA010000222.1 GCA_020831715.1 Leptospira sp.
AAAGCTTTCTCCACCTCCAATTCATTAGTTCCATTGCCGGAACCACCCAATCCACCGGCTAGAGCTAAAATGTCCAAATTTTCTTCATCTTGTTCAGAAAACAATGTTCCTCGAAACACCGGATTTAAATAGCAATGTTGAAGAACTAAAATTAAAAAAAATATATATTTCATAAGTTAGTTTTTTATAGTCTACAATGAAAACTTACCAAATTTTAAATGTAAATAAAACCTATTGCTTAAAATAAATATATGCCAAAATTGTATCAAATCATTTTTAAACATCTTGTATCGAAATATTCATTTTTCAGCCATACCATTGTAACTCATTTCATTGATACTAAAAGCATGAAAACAAAACAGTTTAACACTATTTCTAAGTTATACCATTATAAACTTATTTTGGATTATGAGGGCACCACCTATCCTATGGAAATTCTCTATGCATTGGACGGGTCTGTGGTCCTTAAAACATTTGACAATTTTCAAAAGTTTTGGACTGACCGAATATCCGGTCTATTAGTTCACACCAAGGATGCTCTCATGCAGACTGTATCGGGTAGAATCTTGGGCATACGTCCTCTTACTAAAAAAGGAGAGGATTTGGATTTTGAAGCCAAGGAATGGTTGCTAGAAGTTGAAGTTGACAACTATGAAGAAATTCCAAGCGAATGGATTGCGTTCTCTCTGGCGGAAGAGAATTAATTAGAACAACCACAGCACCAATTGCTTTGCAATGTAGTGCTGGGCAGGCGGAAGTAAGAGAAGGAATGGCGATGCCATTCTAAACGGAAAAAATAAGAAAAGACTGAATGGGAAATCGCAGCATAAAGGGATGCTGGGAGCATCCCGACTGCAAGATTGTGACCGCAAACGAACGAAAGGGAGTGAAGCGAGTCGCTGGATTCGAGAATACATCCCAAAAAATATGGATCTCAATATCAAAATCCAATTGGGATGTTATGATCGAATTCCAATGAGGATTTAAGGGATGTGGGTGGAAATGCTTCCTGGAGGGAAAGTTGGTCTTGATTATTAGCGTTTTTTCTTTGGTCTTAGAATAATGACATTCTTTAACAACTTACACTATCTAACCTAGACTAGTTTCCACGCCAATCCGGGGCAACATAAGGGTGGGAATCCCCAAAATCACCTGAAATATTTCTTCGCGCCCTTCACCCGTCTCGTGCGAGAACTCGGAAGTTACATAACTTGGGTGGATGACGGGATTCGCTCAGGGGGGTCGGGCTTCCTGCCCTCCCTCCACCCCCAAGCAAATGAGGTATCATTGCAAATATCTTATTATTAAGAATTAAGAATTTGATTTATTCCTGCTTGTCCTCGCCTCATCGTTACGAACGACAGGATGAAATAGGTAATTTTATAATTTAACTTTTTTATGTCGTTCTAACTCTTCGCGCCCTTCACCCGTCTCGCTCGGCTTGCTCAGACATCCTGTCTTCGCATCGATTTTTTTACTTCTTGGTCGAAGCAAAAAAATCGATTTGCCGAGCGATCGTTCGAATCCCGAATATATTAGTGATTTAAGTATTTAATTAAATTTGGAAAATTTTTTAGAGTTTTATAACTTGGGTGGATGACGGGATTCGAACCCGCGACGACCGGTACCACAAACCGGGGCTCTACCGCTGAACTACACCCACCGTGTTAAAAAGAATGGTGACCCGAGAGGGATTCGAACCCCCGACCAACTGCTTAGAAGGCAGTTGCTCTATCCAGCTGAGCTACCGGGTCGGTTAATTATGCCTGGTCGGGATGACTGGAGTTGAACCAGCGACCCTCTGTACCCAAAACAGATGCGCTACCACTGCGCTACATCCCGTAGGCATAATCTTTATACCAGTTTTTTTGGAATGCTTCGACTGTCAATTATGAATTGCGTAATTTGTCAAGATGGTCTAAAAGAATGGATTGATTGGGAGCAATAGCTACTGCTTTTTCCAGAGCACGAATTGCCTGATCTTTTTTCCCGGTTTTTTCCAATAGGGTTCCAAACGAATCCAAATAGGCGGGGTTATCCGGATCCAACTGAATTGCCTTTTTTAAACAGTCTATAGCTTCTCTTATCGATTCTTGAGTAGGTTTATCCTGCATCAATAGTAAATAACCCAAGTTATTTAAGCTTGTTTTAAAATTGGGGTGTGATACCAGAATCTGCCTATGGATATAAATAGCCTGTGGAACATTATTTGTTTTTTCATGAACATGAGCAAGAAAAGATAATAGAACTTCATCGTTTGGACTTATTGTTAGTCGTTCTTCAATGGCTTTTTTAGCAGATTTCCAATCGGATAGTTGAATCAGTGAATAGATCAATAATTTATTGGTTTTGTCCAATTCAATGAATCTAGGAAATCGTTCGAGGATACTTCTCGCCACTTCCACCGCCTTCTTGTAGTTCTTAGTATGAAAACAAGACAAGGCAAAATGATAGTAAAGAGTTGGATCTTGATCGTTTTCTTTGATTTCTTTTTCAAAAAGAACAAGGGCGTGAGCATAATTGCCCTTTTGAAATGCTTCTAGGGCTCTTGCCAACGGTTTAATTCCTTAGTATCCGTTAGATCAAGAAGCACAGTTGAAATGGGAATATTTCCCTCTTCGAAAGCTTCGAAATCAGAGCCGGGGTCATCCATAAAACTCAATTGAGATCCGTTCAGTGTGAACTCACTCACTCCGCCAATTATATGATTCTTTACATAATTTTCCGTATAGACTCTTCTACCCAGCTTGGTCCATACTAAATTTGTGAGGTCACCGGGTGCATTGATATTCTCGGGAAAATTAATATTATACACTGTTGCCGGAGTAAGCTTATTGTAGTATTGGTTGATAAAATCTCTTACTAATAAGGCTTCTCTTTCATATCCATCGCTCGGATCAATTCTTACAGAACTGACTGCAAGAGAAGTGATACCGTGGAGTGCACCGTGTTTAGCCGCACCAACCGTTCCGGAATAATGAACATCATATCCCATATTCACACCACGATTGATTCCGGACAGAACTAGATCTATCTTGGGAAATATTCCCGAATAAAGACCTATGTTTACACAATCTGCAGGGAAACCATCAACAATATAATGACTCTCATTTACCATCTCCACTCTCATACCTGAAAAAAGCGTAAGAGCCATTGATGTGCATGATTTTTCTTTAAGAGGTGCGACCAAAAATGTATTGTGATCTCTCGACAGAAATCTTTCGAGAGCCAAAATTCCCTGAGAAGAGATTCCATCGTCGTTTGTTATTAATATATTCATTCTATTACAAGGTAAAATTCAAAATATAACTCGTCATGTAAAAATTAAATAAAAAAGGATAGAGAAGCGACACGCCTAAGGCTAAAACCGAGAAACGGATTGAATCCTTATCTTTTATGTCATAGATATATTTCACACCTCTCGAAACAACCAAGGCAAGACCAATAAAAACAAGTAACAATGCCAAGAAAGATCCTCCCAAACCGTTGATTCCCAATGTTTGGAATAAAATACAAATGGGGGCGTAAAGCATTAATATAGCAAGAGATATACCAACAAAGCTAACCATCATAGGTGCATTTCCCTTTCTTGCCCTTCCCTGCGCCCAATAATCCACAACAGATCCAAGTATCAATGGAAGGATCAATAGTATCAAGAAATTGGCTATTGTGGCTAGAACAATCCCCACTATAAAACCCTTGGTATAAGGTGGCGAAATATAAGATGAACCCACAGCTAAGGATAGAGATGATCCAATGATTGCTATTTTGGAAAATAGTTTCCAATTTAGGTCTGCTGAATCCCAGTCAGAAACAAATTTCAAGGGATTCAGAAAAACCATATCTAAACAATCGGTAAAGTCAAAAATATATTTTCTCATAATTGTCTCGGCAAACGAACAGCAGACGGATGCATTAGGAGCACCGGAGAATTGTTATTCTCCCAAAAATTTTGAATCGGGTCCTGCCATTTGACTCCAAATGACCTACCCCCCATGGAAGAGAGAAATCTTTCTATGGGAGACTCTTTTTTTTCCAATAGAGGGATTTCTCCTTCGTATTGGCAGAGCTCCGACAATTTAACCAAAGCTTCTCTTCTGCCTCCGATATCATCCACCAATTTGTTACGAAATGCATCATCACCAGAATAGATTCTTCCCTCGGCTAGTTCTTCTATGGAAGCAACAGTTTTGTTTCGCCCTTTGGCAACGTCTTCTATGAACTTGGAATAAGTATCCTTCAATAATTTATTCATCAATGTGATTTCTTCATCCGAAGAATCTCGAAATGGACTGAGGGAATCTTTGTATTTTCCTGCTTTGAAAACTCGCATCTCAACACCATAGCGATCCATGAGTCCCTTGATGTTGGGAGACATAGCAATCACACCGATAGATCCTGTAATGGTTCCACTCTCGGCAAAAATTGTATCCCCTGCCGCGGCTATATAGTATCCTCCGCTCGTTGCCATATCCTTCATGGAAATAACGATCTTCTTGGTTTTTCGTAGATGCATGAGTTCTTGGAAAATTTCCTGAGATGCCGCAACAGTTCCTCCGGGAGAATTGATTTCCACCAAAATTCCTTTCACATTTGGCATTTTTTCAATTTCTCTGAGTTGTGAAAGTATGGATTCCGCACCGGTAGAAGAATAAGTCGATCGACCTGAGTGAATTTCACCCTCAATTCGAACAAGGACTGCGGTTATTTGAGGAGATTGAAAAAAACTCCCACCGGTCGCAGCAGAGTATTTATTGTCCGAAGAATACAAACCTATATTGATAATTCCAATGATGGAACCCGCAAAAGCCAAAAAAAAGGCAAGAAAGAGGATGAGTTTATTTTTTTCCATTCTTATTTTACAAAATACTAGGCTTGTGTTTCGTCAAGATAATAAAATTCTTTACAATTAACGGAAAAAAATTTAAGTTGTAATGGGATCTTGACGAGAATAGAGTTGGGATACCATATTTAAGGAATGAGGTGCACAACATGGATGTTCGATTATCAAATATACTCAATTCCGCTGAAAAGCTAATCAAGGACAAGAATGCCGAAAGCAAAGGCAATTCTGTTCGAGAAGGCAAGCAAGAGTGGAGCAATGCAGGAATCAAAGACACAGCTGAGTTCTCCAATCTTCTCACAGGAAAGTTCCAGACAATCCAATCCAAACTCACCGAACTGCAGGGACAATTTTCAAAAGAGCAGATGCGCAAGAGCTACTTGGAAGAAAATAAATCCCAAGATCCTGCAGAATTGATTCATGTTCTTTTTGGAAAGGAGCCACTCTTTCCCGAGCTTCAAGCTGGCAATAAAATAGATCTTGAATCTTTAAAAAATCAAACTGATCAGAGGCTAAGCCAACTCGAAACCGAAATTCGATCCAAAGAAGTTGAGAATGAAAATGTTGTTTCTCTTGGACTTCAAGATAACGGCAGTGATTTTAAGAATCTTTTAAAAGGAATCGAAACGGTAACTTGGAAACCTATGAACGAAAAAACAGTTCAGAAGCTGATAGGATCTTAAAACTCTCAACTCACTGTCAGCTAAGAGTATTTTCATCTAATAAAGAAGGATCGTCCAAAGTGGCAAGAAATGGTAAGTTCCTATACAATCCGGCATAGTCCATTCCATAACCTATCAAGAACTCATCTCCTTCCCTATATCCCACAAAATCCGCAGGAAAACTTTTCCTACCCGGTTTTTCTTTTACGATTAAACTGCATATTCTTACGGAACTTGCGCCCTCTTCCAAAAAATATCCTGTAATTCTACCTAAAGTTAATCCCGTTTCAATCACATCCTCAACAATTAATATATCTTTTCCCTGAGGATTGGTATCCGGGTATTTGGTAATCTTGACATTACCCGAAGATTGTGTAGCATCACCGTAGGAAGATGCTCCCATAAAATCAATCTTATGTGGTATAGATAGAGACCTGGATAAATCAGCTAAAAAAATAAAAGCTCCATTTAGTATTCCCACGAGGAGTAGATCTTTACCACGATATTGTTCGGAGATTTGTCTTCCTAGTTCGTCGACTGTTTTTTTGATTTCTAATTCGGAATGAATCACCCTTAAAGGAATTTCCACGTTACCTACCCTTTCTTCCCGGTATCCAATATACAACTATTGATCCATGACCGGGGCTGATGTCTCTCCAATTTTCCACGGATAGGGATATTCCTAACAATGCAGAAGTTGGGAACTTGGCAAATAACGGATTGTGTAATTCCTCCAATGATTCGCCGAGTATTAAATACTCTGATAGTTCTTCCAAACCGGGGTTATGACCTATCAAACAAAGTGATGAAACTGAAGAAGGTGTGCTTTTTATAGTTTCCAGTAATGTATCCAAATCAGCTTCATAGATGGATTCTTCTTCTCTATAATCACTTGCGAAGTCAATTTTTTTTCTAATAACTTCAAGACTTACCGTACATCTTGTTGCGGGAGAAGTCAGACAAAGATCAACTTGAAAGCCATAGTCATCCATGTATTCTGCCAATCTCTCTGCTGCTTTAAAACCTCTGGGAGCAAGTCCTCTCTCCTTATCGGTTTTAAAATCACTGTCCCAATCAGATTTAGAATGCCTCAAAAGATAAATGGTTTTCATTACCTTTCCCAATATTTAAAATTCAATCCCTCGTGACAAGGGATTTATCTTGACAGTAAAGAGTTTTTTGAAACCATTTAAACTATCTATGCCAACATTCCAATGGACTCTACCTATCCAAGAACCTGTTTCTATTTTTGCCTGTATTCTTTTAATTTTTCTTTTGGTTCCTATTATTTTAAGACAAATCAAATTACCCAGCATCATGGGACTTATCCTTATGGGGGTAGCCTTTGGTCCGCATGGGCTACAGATTTTAGAAAGAAGTCAAAGTATCATTTTATTCGGTACTGTGGGGCTTTTGTACATTGCCTTTGTAGCCGGTTTGGAAGTAGATCTGAATGATTTCAAGAATAACCGAAAAAAAAGTGTTCTCTTCGGGATAATGAGCTTTTCTATTCCTTTTATTATCGGGATTTTTGTTGTTCGTTATTTTTTAGAATATGAATGGACGACCTCCATACTACTTGCATCCACATTTGGTTCTCACACCCTTCTCTCCTATCCTATTGTTAGCCGCTTGGGAATCACGAAAAATGAATCTGTGAATATCACTATTGGGGGAAGTATTCTGACTGACTTTTTTGCCCTATTGATTCTCGCTATTATATCGAGTTCCACTCAAGGAGATCTCAATGTTCTATTCTGGGGAAAACTATCAGGTTCTTTGATATTGTTCATGATCATTGTTTTGTATTTTTTACCAAGAGTGGCAAAATGGTTTTTTACCAATTTGGAAGCGGAAGGAACTTCTCAATTTACTTTTGTTTTAGCTATGGTATTTAGCTCGGCATTTCTTGCTAAACAAGCAGGACTTGAGCCGATTTTAGGATCTTTCCTTGCAGGACTTGCGTTGAATAAGTTCATTTTGCACACTTCGACCTTGATGAATAGAATTGATTTTGTGGGTAAAGCACTATTCATTCCGTTTTTTCTAATTGGTGTGGGTATGTTGGTAGATCCTAAGTTGGTAGTAGGATCGAGTCAGACAATCATAGTAGGTACTGTCATGATATCTTGTGTGTTGGTGGGCAAATATGTTGCCGCACAACTCATCACTTGGATGTTCGGCTATAGCAAATATGAGAAGATGATGATATTCAGCTTAAGTGTTGCTCAAGCCGCGGCTACCTTAGCGGCTGTTTTGGTAGGATATAATCTTGGCATCCTGAATGAAGATGTCTTGAATGGAACCATTCTTATGATTTTGGTTACCTGCTTAATTAGTTCTATTCTTACCGAGTCCTATGGAAAGAAACTTGCCATCGAAATTCGAGAATCAGACGAAACCATTGCAGAAGTATCCAAAAGAATTTTAGTACCCATTGCCAATCCGGATACAATAGAAAGTCTTATTGATCTCTCTTTCATTTTAAATCACTCTGTGAATTCCGATAGCTACGAAAACCCGGTCTACCCGTTGGTGGTAGTTAGAGATGAGGAGGGTGCGGAAGAGCGAATCAGAAAGAGCCATGAATTGCTGCAACAAGCTGTGTCTCATGCGCAAGCATCGGAAAACAACGTTCAGATTGTCACAAGAATTGATTGGAATATTGGACATGGTATTGTTCGAGCGGCTACCGAACTCATGATTACTCATATTCTCATGGGTTGGAATGGAAAAATTACGGCAAAGGATAGAGTTTTCGGTTCTGTATTGGACAATGTAATGGAATCCTCAGATCAGTTGATTCTTGTGACTCGAATTCTTTCTCCTTTAAATACAATTAAATCCATACTTCTTTATGTTCCTGAAAATGCCGAAATTGAAACCGGATTCCCAAGATGGGCAGAAACAGTTCTGGGACTGGCGAACCAAATCAATGCTACTCTGGAAATTCATCTTCATGAGGGATCACGCAAGGCTATAGAAACATTCTTTCCACCCAAGGGTAGAATTAACGTTCAATATGAGGAGATTGGGTCTTGGTCACAATTCTCAAGCCTTTCATGGAAGTTGAATCGAGAAAAATTATTTGTTATCATCTCCGCGAGAAAAGGAGCTATCTCTCATGACTTTCACATGGACTCTATACCACATTTGCTGTCTCATGATTTTCAGAGTAGTAACTTTGTTATTGTCTATCCGGAAAGGTAGCTCGATTAAAGCAATGCGTCCAATTCCAATTCTTGAATATCCAAAAGATCCCTGAATTCCTCTCTATGCATAATTCTTTCTTGGAGCTTGCGGAATAAATGAACCAAAAACTGAGGGTTCTCTTTGGCTATTATAATAAATTGATTTCGTGATATGACGCCAATCTTGGCTTGCTGGGAACATACGATTGCCGATGCAGTTCTGGGAACATTTTGTATCAACCCAATCTCGCCAAAAAAGGCACCTGCGAGAAGATGGTTGATTTCTTCGTTAGAACTTCCCATCTTTTTGTATATCTTGACTTCACCGGAAAAGATAAAAAACATCTCTTGTCCACCAAAACCTTGTTCGCGAAAAATAACTTCACCCATTTTGAAGTTCCTTATTTCCATTCCCTTGGCAAGATCAGAGAGATTCATCTGTATCATCCTCACTGACTTCATTGGATTCCTGAGTTTCACCGGATTGTAACCCATCTCTTTTCTCAATGATACGATCTGAAATTTTCTCGATTTCTTTTTCCAAGGCTAGTAACTCTTCTATGGAATGCTTCAATAGAGAAAAAAAGAATAGAGGGTTGGCTCGCCCCACGCGTTCAATCTGTTTGGAATTCAAGAAAGCAATCTTGGTGTTAACCTCAATTGCTTTGTATTCTTCACGTATTCTGGATTCCCTTGAATTTAGAGCGAAGCCAAAAAAATCACCGGGAACAAGGTAAGATGTTCGGAGTGCCTGGTCATCATCCAAGATTCTCTGAACTTCCACCTTACCTTTTATTACGAAAAATAATTGATGTTCCAAATCACCGAGTTGTTCTTCCGCAATCATATCACCTTGGTGATACATATAAGAGTCAAGATTGGTTACAAATTGGAATATATCCATTATTTATATGACGAGAAAAAATGCTTAAATCTACAAAATTCTAAGTAAATCTTTTCTTTATTTCTCTGGCATAACTTAGATCTTGTGTAAGCATTCTTACTCTCTTGATCAAGTAGGATGAAATAGCTTTGTAGAATTTCAACTGAATGCTTGGATTGGACTCCAATACTCCGGAAAGTTCATTAAAAGAAATCTCCAAAAGCTCGGATTTTTCCATAGCTTCAACAGTAGCCGACCTCTTATCATTATCGAAAAAAGCCATCTCACCAAAATGATCACCAACAGAAATAGTAGTAAGACCTACGTCTGTCCCTGACTCCTTCGTGTTGGTAAGAATTTTTAAAGTTCCGAATTTCACAACATAAAGAGAGTGTGCTTCATTGCCTTCTTGGAACACAGTGTCCCCTTGGAACACTGATTTCAATTTTGCTATATTTGAGATTTTTCCGAGTTCGGATTCATCCAAACTGGAGAAAAGATAAATCTTTTTTAGTATTTGTTCGTTGTTTTCCATTCTTATATCCTATTAAGCAGGTTTTTTCTTAATGAGAAGTCTTCTCTCAATTTCGAAAATCTTATCTGCGATTTTTTCTTTCCCCATCTTTTTCTTTTCGTTTTCTTTGTAGAACAAGTCTTCGCCGTACTTGTCGAAGGCATCATTGGCTTTGATATTTTTCAGACCAATCACCTGGCATTGAACTTCTCCGGCAGGAATTCCGTAATCATTGCCCACATCTTTTGTTTCCAATATGCGTGTGATGCAAGTTACCGTATCACCACTGATAGCCGGAGAAGTGTGATAGCCTTCTGTAAAGCCAATCTCCCAGAGCATATTTTCAGAAATATCACGAGAAGCAAGCCCAAACAACCAGGCAAAAACCAAACCACCATAAACGATAGGGTCCCCACCCATAGGCCCGGATATTCCGGCAGAATACAATCTATCATAATGAAGTGGGTGTGTATTACCCATTCTATAGGTCCATGGGAAATGTTCATCAGTTATGGTTCTTCCATTTTGGTGAACATAGATCTGACCCGGTTTGAAATTTTCAAAATACGTTGCCGACCAAGTTGCATTCTTGAATTCCGTTGGGAATTTTAAATTCGGTAGTTTTAGCAAAGGAGCATCGCTCTCGGGAAATTTAGCACCACTTGCCGATGGCTCAGGCTTACCTTTTGGTTTTCCATTGGACTGATAGATCATGATTTTTCTTTCGTATTGGAGAACAACTTCCCCTGCTTGATTCATACAAAGTGTTCTTACATGAACAATCCCCGGTTTGTCGGGACCTTTGTCATTAATCTTCAATACCTTAGTGCGTGCAGAAAGCGTATCCCCCGGATATACAGGTTGCAAGAACTGAGCGTTGTAGTAGCCGAGATTGGCGAGTGCTTTTTCTGAATTATTTTGAACACCTAAAGAAAGTGCAATATTGAACACTTGAAGAGGAGATACTAACATATCTTTAAAACCATGTGCCTGGGCAAATGGCGCTGATAGAAATAGCGGATTGGCATCCATAAATACCGTTGCAAATTCTTGAGCAAAACTTCTATCAACTGTGAATTCTCTTGGGTGAACATATAGATCGCCTTCTTGGAATTCTTCCAAATATCTTCCATAGATTGGTTTGATGATTTCAGATGTTGAAACGGGAGTAGAAGGGGCTAATTCCCCGAATGCAGTTACTTTTTTTTCCATAAATACCTATTCCTATTTGTCTATAAGGCTATAATCTATGCCTTAGGTATTTGGAAAAGATTTTTTCTTATCATGGATTCTCAAGCGGATGGAAGTGGCAAGTCTGGATTCTTCATCTTCAGAGAA
The DNA here is from genome assembly GCA_020831715.1 of Leptospira sp. Classification (GTDB taxonomy): domain Bacteria; phylum Spirochaetota; class Leptospiria; order Leptospirales; family Leptospiraceae. The sequence goes on from JAFIGA010000222.1 coordinate 11,432, forward strand.
CAACCAAGCTGATTTCCAGCTTTCATTCCAAGATGCCCATTCTTCTCGTATGGCTCGTTGTATAGTGAGTTCTTGATTGATGCTTTCTGTGATATTTTCCAGATACAGAACTTTCTCGGTAACTCTCTCCAACATTTCTTGCCATGATAGATCTAATACTTCCACAATTCCATTATCGGAACCTGATTCCAAAAAATATAGAAAAACTATGAATCCGCCAAAACACTCACATGTGCTTCTACCGATTCGGAAAGTGCAGTAAGATCGTATCCTCCTTCTAAAAATGAAACTATTTTACCCTGACAATGCTCTTTTGCTTTTTTCTTAGTCCATTCTGTGAACTTGGCAAAACTCTCCGTCTCCAGTTCCATTCCACCCAGCGGATCTCTTTTATGAGCATCGAAACCTGCTGATATTAAAATGATTTCCGGCTGGAATGCATCCAATGCAGGAAAAACTTTTTCTTCATACACGGTTTTATAATCCGCTTCCACCGATCCGCGAGGCAGAGGACAATTCAAAGTGTAACCCAGCCCCTTCCCCTTTCCCCTGTCCGACTCTTTACCTGTCCCGGGATAGAATGGGTATTGATGCAAAGATACAAAATATACGGAATCATCTTCGTAAAAGGAACTCTCTGTTCCATTTCCATGATGCACATCCCAATCCAAGATTAAAATTTTCTGAGAACCCAAGGTTTTCAAATGCCTTGCCGCTATGGCAATATTATTAAAAAAACAAAATCCCATTGCCGACTTATAAACGGCATGGTGGCCGGGAGGACGAACCAGTGCCACACCATTTGCCACATCTCCCTTCCAAACCATCTCAGCCAGCTTCATCCCGGCACCTGCGGCAAGTGATGCCGCCTCATAGGTTCCCGAAGAAAAGGGAGTATCCGGGTCCAAATTGCCTGATTTTTTTTGTTGGCAAATGTTTTCTAAGCCTTGGACATAGCTGCCATCGTGGTTTTGAGCAATTTTTTCCCAAGATGCCGGTTCGAAATCCGGACGAACCAAATTATTGTAATAGGCGGTTTTTTCCAGATAGGATCGTATGGCGACAAGTCTTTCGATCTTTTCGGGGTGAAGACCTGTGTCGTGTTTCAAAAACTCTTCTTTCCAAATTAATGCCGTATTTTTACCTTTCATAATAGAACCAACGATAGAAATCTATCGTTTCTATTTTCTAAAGGTGATCAAGGTTTTTTTATGAAAAAAATAATTATTTTTATTTCGCTTTCGTTTTTGGTTTTTTGCAATAGCGGAGATTCCAAGAAAGTATCTGTCTCTTCTAAAAAAGATGGAAGACCCAATTTCTACAAAGGGATTTATATTTCCAATCCAACAGCAAGAACCAAGGCGAATTTCAACAAGCTTCTAGCGGACGCATCCAATGCCGGCATCAATGCAATGATCATTGATGCGCAACCGCGAAAACTTCCCGAAGACCTCATAACGAGGATGAAAGAAAAGAATATCCATGGTATTGCAAGAGTGGTTGCTTTTGATCTGGGTTTGGTTACGGAATTTCCAACCAAGGAGCATATGAATAAATTGATCTCGGCGATTCGTTATTCCTGTGATATCGGGTTTAAAGAAATCAACCTCGATTATATTCGTTACGCGGATGGAGGTTGGAAATTCAAAGCGAATTTCGAAAAACGATATGCCAATATGATGCAGATCATAACCGAACTCAAAGAAGGATCGAAAGAAAGCTGCGGATCCGATGTAAAATACGGAGCCGATGTATTTGGTCGCGTTCCCTTCATCCAAAATGATGCAATCGGTCAGAGGATAGAAGAATATTCCCAAGTTGTAGATATAATTTATCCTATGTTATACCCATCTCATTTTTATGGACTGAAAGAAAGAATGGGAGACCCTTACAATACAGTTAAGGAAGGCTTGGAAAAAACAATGGAAAGATCCAAGCCGGGAACTGAAGCAATAGTTTGGGTTCAAGGATTCAATTACTATATTGGAGTAAGCGGGCTTTCATTCAAAGATTATATCAAGGCTCAGATGCAAGGAGCATTGGATGCTAAAAGCCGAGGGTTTGTGGTTTGGAATGCTCGAAATGATTATAAATACACTTTCCAGGCATTTGCAGAATTCCAAAGTGAAAATTTTAAATAGGAAAATTGCTTGTGATTTTTAATCTTCAATAAAGGATAGAGCCATGGCTACCAATCAAAATTTTCCCATTCATCTTACCAACCAAATGCGAGTTCCTTTGGAAAAGGAAGCCGCCATAGAACTTTGCAATTCTCTCAAAAAAACGCTGGGACAATTGGAAGAAGAAAATGAAAATCCTATCTTAATATTTCGCAGTAGCATGAAAGAAGGATATCTTTTCAATCCCGCATTAAAGGACGCAACCAACGCTCTGACGGTTTATGCTAATATCTATCAGAGCATAAAAGAACTCGAAGAAATCATTGAATTGAAAAATTGGTAAGTTTAAGCCTGTTATAAAAATAATTATTTATATTTGATTTCAGTCTTCCACAGTCATTCCGCGGATCTGAGATTTCAACTTCCCGCTCTTAATCAAGTCTGCCAAGGTATAAGAACCCATGACTTTAAAAAAACTAAATAATGCCTCTGTAAGAATTTTTGTTAGCTTGCAATTATTCTGAATAGGACAGAATCCTTCTGCAGTAAAACACTCAGCAAGATCAAAATTACTTTCAGTCAATTCAATGACATCGAGAAGGTTGATTTTTTCGGCTTCTCGTCCGAGTTTAATTCCACCATTTTTACCGGGAACTGATTTTATAATTCCACTGGTTGCGAGTTGGTGAACAATTTTTACCAAATGATTCTTGGAAATTCCATAGGATTTGGAAATCTCGGATATGGTTACCAACCTATCCTGACGAACGCCCAGATACATCAGGACACGAAATGAATAATCAGTGTATTTGCTTAGATGCATGAAACAATTATTTCCCGAATCGTTGGGCAAGCATTTTTATAAGATCTTTAACATTGGTCTCCACATATTCAAATGCTTTAGGTTTCATGGGATCCAATGGCATCATATTTTTGGTTTTTTTATATCGGTCAAATGCCTCTCGCGAGTAATCCAAAAACTTTCTGGCATCAATTCCATATTTATCCAATTCATTTTTGTTATTCAAAAATAAAGATCTGAATTTTGCAGAATACTCCCCTTCTTTGAGAAAATAAAACCTTATATCGATGAGAGCCTCATTCATGGCGACTTCAAATGTATTATTCGCCTTACTGCTATTCACCCTGTCCTGAAGATCCTTGGAATTGGATGAGGATTGGATATTCGATTCTTTGGATTTAACGAGATTAGTCGCTTTTTTGATCTCTTGGGATTTATCTTTATTGAGTAATTTGTCGAGACGCTCTCTCTTTAAAATATCAGTCAATAAACTTTTTCTGTTTTCTTCTGCCACAATGAAATTTTAAATTCATCAAAACTTTTGTCAAACTTTTTTAGCTATTTTCCAGTTCTTTTCTCAATGCACAATTGGCAATCCATTCACAACGCAAACAGATACTATCCTCAGGATTAAATGCAATAGACGGGCAAATGTTTGCATCATTTACTTGAACTGTTTTTAAAAAGGGGATTTTTTCCAACTTGGGCATGGTCTGCAATTTTCCGAGTAGCTGCTTATTTGCCTTAAGTTGTACACTAAAGACATCTTCCAATGTCTCTTGCTTCACCTCTTGAAATGATTTCTGAGCAGGTTTTTTCTTCAGAGTCATAGGAAAAGGCATCTTAAAATTAGATCTCTGATCTCGAAGAAAGAAATAATAAAAGGCAAAACCCGAAAGCGCTCCACCTAAATGTCCTGTGTTGGAAATTCTTGCATCCAATATCAGCGCCAAACCATATCCAAGGAACAAGGAAATCCAAACTGCATTTCTAGCCTGTACTCTGATAAAAAGTAAATAAATTTCCATCTCGGGAAACATTAAACCAAAAACAGCAAGAAGTCCAAACACGGCACCACTCGCCCCAATGGTGGGATCCTTCCATGAATCCAGCAAAACAAATTCACCATTGAATAGAGTTAAGTTGATCCAAGCAAATGAAAATACCAAAATTCCGCCACCCAGTTGAGAAAGGAAATACAAAGATACTAATTTTTTATTTCCTATAGATGGTCCTATGATTGTTGAAAGCATGAAGAATGCGTACATATTAAAAAGCAAGTGGATGGGAAGAAATCCTCCGGGTGAGTGAAGAAAACCATAGGTGAATATCTGCCAGAAGGAACCTTCGGAAACCAAGCGAGGAATCAAACCAAAATGATATATCAAAAGTCCTCTCGCATCAAAAATTTGAAATATATAGATAACTACATTGGCAATCAAGATAAGACTGACTGGATGAAAGAGCGAATTACCAAATAATTGGAATGACTTTCTGGGCATAAGGAAAGACTTTTTCAGATTGCCTTTTTGTCAAGTGGTGCTTAGAAAAATGGGGAACCCCGGCCCGGGTTCCCTTTGGAATGTGATTATCAATCATTAAAAGGATCGGTGGATTTAGAAATATCTTAATAGAAGGATAAAATTTTTATAAAAAAATAGATGAGACCGAGCTATAAATACTAAGAGCTAGCCCCAAATCCCTTAATCTCCAGAGATAATTATTGGGACAGGCTCTTAATTTTAAGTTCTATTCAATCTCAGATAGAGTCAAAAGAGCATCTGTATTATTGATTATGATGCGATTCTTGTCAACACGAACTATATCTCGGTTTTTAAAATCTGTTAGAGCTCTTACCAAAGTTTCGGTTTTTGTTCCAATGATGGAAGCCAGAACTTCTCGAGTAATTTTCAATTCCAATTCCGATGATCCACCGGAACCCTTTTTTAATGTCAAAAGAAGCTCCGCTAGTTTGCTGTGGACCTGCTTGGTTCCCAATGAAACCACTTGCGTTTCACTTTCTCTCCATTCTTTCGCCATCTGACGAAATACTTCTGTTTGGAAATTAACGTCATCATGAATCAGATGTTGTGCTAATATTTTATCAATGAAACATGCTTCCACATCTTCCAGACATTCAGTAGAATGAAAATAGACATCTCCTGCCAACGCATCTCGAAACCCAATCCAATCTCCGGGTCCTCTAATATGGAAGGTTTGTTCCTTGCCCGCAGATTGCTTGAAGCTACGAACTAGACCTTTCTTTAAGAAATAAAAACCTGTTGCCGGATCTCCCGTTTTGAAGATCAAACTATTCTTAGCATATATACCAAAATTTTTACCGTTATTGATCTTCTCCAATGTTTCAGAATTGGCAGATTGAAGTATGCTATGATTTCGAGTGGGACATAGACCGCAATCGGGAGATTCCATCTTAGATTCTTTAATAACTTTTGATTTCACAACCATGACCGCTTATATTTTTAAAATGAATTACGGAGCTAGATTGGCAAGCAAATTTTAGAACCAATCTAAAAAATTAAATAAGGACTGAGAAATCTTTATTTTAAAATGTATTGATTGCTAAGCCCTCTAAAAAAACCTAAACTTATGGTAGAAAAAGCTGGATCGCCTCTCCCCAAAAACATGCAAGAAATCAGTATTGAAATAGATACGAACTATGCAGTAGAAATTGCAGAAGGTGTATACTGGGTAGGATTCTATTCAGAAGAAGATGCTTTGCATTGTAATCCCTATTTGATTAAAAACAAAGATAAGGCTATCATTATCGATCCCGGTTCCGTTCCGGACTTTCCCATAGTTGCAAGAAAAGTTTTCTCCATAGTCCAACCTCAAGCGATTGATACTATTATACTACAACACCAGGATCCCGATCTCTGCGCAGGAGTACCTATATTCGAAGATATGAGAAATGACCATGAGCATACTATTATATCCGAAACTCGCGCCGCATACCTGATTAAACATTATGGAGTTAAAGGCAAGCTCCATATGATATCCCCAAGTAATCCATATTATACGACTTCCGATGGAAGGGAATTGGAATTTTTGACAACTCCATTTGCCCATTTTGCCGGAGCGATTATGACCTATGACAAGAAGTCAAAAGTTCTTTTCACATCCGATATTTTGGGTGGTCTGGGAAAGGACTGGGAACTATATCATACGGATCAGGCCTTAGAGAATATGAAAAACTTTCTTAGGCTCTACATGCCATCCAATCTCGCACTTAGATATGCGCTTTTAAAAATACAATCTGTAGATGCAGACATCATAGCTCCTCAACACGGTCAGATTATAAAAAGAGAACAACTGCCAATGATTTTGAACGAGTTATGGGATTTACAATGTGGATTGGATTTAATTGATGATAAGTTCATGAAAAATGCCAGGTCAGGTAACAAGTGGTAAAATATGATTCTATTCATATAACCTTTTTAATCCAAGATGATGGATTGTATGAAAATTTAATCATAGAGCTTGAAAAAATTGGACAAGATTTCAAAATCCTAAGATATTTTAATCTCCAAGATTGGAATATTAACTTAAATGAGAATTTACCCGAGATATTAATCACTGACTACAATCCTGATACTAAGCTAGGATTGGATGCTGTAGATTTTTTCAAAACCAAATCCCCTTCAACAAAAATAATTACTTATGTAAGTCGAGATCATGTACCACAAGCGATTGCTTCTCTTCAAAAAGGTGTGGAAGACTACATAACCCATAGTGTGCCTTCCAAGATATACACAGCAGTACAAAAAATCCTGGAAAGAATTCACAGCCAGAGAAATTTACTTGACCAACAACAGATCATGAGGCGAATAGAAAAGAAAAATATTGCCTTATTAAATGCACAACCTGATTTCATGCTCCAGGTTTCACGAGATGGTATTATACTGGACTATAAGCCATCTGAAGAATCCAAAGCTCTAAATGAATTATTCAAAGGCAAGGAACTGCAAGGTAGGGATTTAAAAGAATTCTTTAATATTGCTGTAACCGAAGATATGATACGATTTATCAATCAAGTTATGGACTCAGGAAAGCCCCAAGATTATGAATTCAAGATTCTATGCCAAGGAGTTTCCCATAAGATGGAAGCTCGGTTTGTTAGAATTACACATTTGGAATGCCTTCTCATCATCCGTGAATTCCAAGGTGATAATGAGAGAGAAGAAGAATACTACCGTGCCATTTCCAGAATCTCCAGATACCGACATAAAGAAGATCTAGTAAAAGAGTTACTCAATCATATGGTAGATAGTGATAAAAATCTACTTGCCGAAGAAAAGAAAAAAGCAGATCTCTTGCTTTCCAATATTCTTCCCTCCTATATGATTGAAGATTTAAAAAAATCAGGTAAAGTGCAACCCGTTCAATATGACAATGCGGCAGTAATGTTTACGGATTTTGTTGGTTTTTCCAAGATTAGTAAATACATGAGTCCGACACAACTCTTAAAAGAACTCACTATTTATTTTGATGAGTTTGAAAGAATCTGTGAATTCTATGGAATCGAAAAAGTAAAAACGATTGGAGATTCTTTCCTATGTGTGTCCGGTCTGGGAAAAAACCAGAGAACAGCTATCGTTGATATTATATTAGCCGGTATTGAGATGGCAAGATTTACCCAAGAGAGAATGGAGAGCTTGCAAAAATCCGGTGAAGATGGTTGGGGAATTCGTATCGCCATCCACTCCGGTGCTTTGATTGCGGGTGTTGTGGGTCACAAAAAAATTGCCTTCGATATATGGGGTCACACTGTAAACATGGCTTCAAGAATCGAAACTGTTGCCGAGGGTGGTAAGATTACTGTATCCAGGTCAATCTATGATGGAGCCAGGGATTATTTCGATTTCGATTTCGCCGGAGAAAAAGAATTGAAAGGAGTGGGTAATCATGAACTCTATACTCTTATAGGACTCAAGAAAGGATTGTTCCAATCAAAATCAGGTAACCAGCTTATACCTAACAAAAACTTTTACAAACTATATGAAGCAATGAATCTAGGAAAACATATTCTATATACCGAAGGAAAATACCGAGTATCGGGAACTGTGAAGTTTCCCGGCTCTGAATCCAAATCAAAAAGCAGTGGAAAGGAATTATCCCTAGCAAAATAAAATAGAATGAACATGAAACTTATTCCAACACGACTGGCATTTATTTTAATTATTTTAATGGTAATAGATTGTTCTTTTTTACAAAAAACATCCGGTAAAAAATCTCCGGAATATAATCCTTATCTAAGCATAGAAAATGCCAAACTTACCATTGCTTCCAACCAACCTGCCTGGCAATTCAAGATACTCTGGAAGAAAAACGCTTCAGGAAAATTGTTGATTCGTGACCTAAACCACAACACTGTAATTTTGAATCAGGATATTCGAGAACATAAAACCTATGTAATTGGTTCAGGACTCAGCCCACAAGATCCAAAAAACAATTGGATGTTTCAATCAGAACGAATAGAAGATGTGGAAATGGAAGTCACTTTCTACGATGGGAACGGGAAAGAATTTAAGTCTCCCTTCACTGCTACAGTGAGTAGGGAGACGAAACAAAGTCTGAAACTAAAATTTAAGAGCCCTTAAATACGGGAGCTCTTTTTTCCAATATGGATTGGATGGTTTCTTTAAAATCATCGCTGATGAAATTTCGCGCTTGTGATTCTGATTCTTTTTTAAGTGCAATCTGTAACAATTCATCATCATAGATATTGGATTTCAATTCTTGCAAAGCTAAAGGAGCTGATAGAGCCAGCGATTCGGCAATTTCTCGACCTTTGGCAATCACTTGGTCTTTGGGAACAGAAAATGATGATACACCCCATTCTTGAGATTTCTTTCCGTCCAAAACTTCTCCCAAAAACAAAAGTTGATTGGCTCGAGATTTTCCGAGAAGTTCCACAGCTGTATAAGAAGAACCCATTCCCGGATGAATTCCTAATTTAACAAAGTTAAATGAATACTTTCCTTCATCTGCGAATACGCGAATATCAGCTGCAAAAGCAAGACTCAGTCCCGCACCTATCGCATGACCCGGTGCGGCACAGATAACAGGACATTTCAATCTCCTTATAGAAAGAAAGAAATTATAAAAGGTTTTCATACCAATGCAATTTTCTTCGAAGGTTTTGGTGGAAAAACTTCGAAGTAGGTTCAAATCACCTCCGGCACAGAACACATCATTTCTTCCGGATAGAAGAACCACACGGGGAAGTTCTTTTTCTTTTGATATTTTTTCTATTTCAGTTTGGAAAATTTCCCCCATTTCCCAAGTCATGGAATTTCTGGTTTGGGGATTATTGAGATAGATTTCCAGAATGTAGCCATTCTCTAATTCTTTTTTTTCAATTTCTATCAATGGCATTAAACAGCTGACCTCACTTCTGTATTTAGATCAAAGCTTTCATACCAAATTTTCTCCGAAAGAGGTAAAGGTTTCTTGCCTAAGCCCAAATTCTCGAAGTAATCCAATAAGATTTCCAAATGAACATTTTCTTCATTATCAAAACTCCAAAGATAAGAATCGATGGATTTACTGATCAGAGCTTCTGTTCTAATTTGATCTTTAAAGGTATCCGGCTTTCCTGAAAAAATTAAATAAGCCGAAACCAAATCGAACCGTATTGTATCGATGATGTTTTGAAATTTGTCGTCTTTTAAGTCAAAGAATTTGGAAGCTATCTCGGTTTGGAAGAAATCTCCCCAAGTTAAAATATCAGGATATACACCGAATTTTTCTTTCATTTCTTCCAGTTTTGCATTTTCTATGAAAGGCTTGGTCGCATAATTATCTACCAAGTTCTTAAGACTAATAAGTCCCAATATTTTATTGCTGGATAGTTTACCGGATTTTACCATTTCAAAAAGTTCGGGATTGAGTTCAGATCTTTGTTCCATTCTTTGTTCCATACTAGAATTTTCGGAAGAACCCTAAATTCCCTATATGAAATTTCCCACTTCTTTCAATTTAGCCATACCTTTTCTCGATAATAGATACATGGCTATCGGAAGATCGGATACAATGCATGAACTGATTACTCTTATGGAATCGGTTTATGAAGAAACCATCATCGGAAGTGACATAAACATAGTAAAACATCTCTTTTATTATTTAAAAGCAGATGGAAAAGAAATAGATTTTATATACAACGAAATGGAAACCATGGCGGTTGTTGAGGAAATTTTTGAAGACTCCCTAACCATGCATGTTCCTGATTTCAACGAAGCGGGACAGCGAAGAGCAAGAGTTCGCTTCGAGATTATGAACATTCTTTATCAATTCGAAATCATTATACTGGATGTTCGCTCCTCCATTCTTACAATTAAAATTCCAACAGAATTACAGTCCATGCAACTCAGACAGAACAAGCGACTTCCGGTGGATGATTTATTCATGAACTTTATTATTTTGTTTCGTTCCCTATCGGGAGGAGCCAGAGAAGTGGGAAAAAATCTTTATGCAGAAAGAAGGTTTCCTCATCTCATGAAAGAAATTCGTCGAGATAAGCCCAATCTAAAGCTAATCAATATAATGGTTACAGATTATATTAAAACTGTTTCCCAAGACTATAAAATTGTAATTTTCAAGGATGATGACTCTGTAGATGATATTGAAGCTATGATACGGGGGATTTTATCTCATACGGATAAATCAATCTATATTAGCGATTGTTCCAAAATTGAATCTTATATAGAAAAATTAGATGATGAATACCTTTGTAATTTCCACGAAGAATACAATAAGTTAAAAAAAGATCTATCAGAAGATGAGACAAAAGGGTATTTCCTCGAAATACAAAAACTCCAAAATAGAGAATTCATGGTGAGTTATGTAATTACTGCCATTCGAATCTATGGAGAAGTAATTGGCTATATTAAGGTTTTCACAACCGCCATGGATCGTTATGCAATAGTATATCCCCAAGCAATTTTCATACATGAGCTATCCGAGATTTCCAATTATGCATTCACAAAAGTTGCCATTCAAGTAACCTCATTCGAAGAATACACCCATTCCACCAAGATTGTAGATATATCAATGGATGGATTGCTATTTGAAATAACCAACCGTAAGCTATTCAATTATTTAAAAAGACACAACATCATTAAAATGAACATCCCTCTCAGTTCAGATGTGATTCTAAAAATACGGGGTGCGATAGTTCGTTACATCGAAAGAGACGGATTGTATTACTTAGGTGTTAACTTTTTTGATTCCAATCCGGGCGATATGCTAAACCTTGAAACTTATTTATTTGAAAAGAGTATGAACATTCTTTCAGAATAAAAGATCTATTTTATTTTATTCTATTCTTTCCAATACATCTATTACTTTCAAATTGATTGGATTACCGGGAGGGTTGATCAATAGTAGCCTACGACCGTGCTCGCGGATTCGATCCATATAAAGAGTGATTGTGTCGGTAAGAGGTCGTCCTCTTACCCAAGATCCGAGTTCCTCTTGGTATATTAATATGGCTGTCTCATGAAAAAATAAAGACTCTTTTTGGAATTTATAACAAGCCAATATATCAACCTTGGCTTGCTCCCAGTATTTTGATCTAGTAGCAGGCTCGTCTGCATACGAAAGGAAGTATTGGTAGTTCACCCAAGCAGAATAGAGTTGTGGTTCGAATTTATTACCTACTAACTTTTTGGAGTCTTCAATGACTTCCTTCATTCTTAGAAGCTGAACTCGATTTTGTTCTTTGGTCTTTGTGCTTTGTTCCAAGGAATTTTTTAAAAGATCCAAATAATCAAGATAGAATTTATACCTTTCTCTGGTTTCTGAAAAATTTGCTCTGTATTTCCAAGCATTAGAATATTCGGCAATGCTTGCCACAATTCCCATACCTTCTTGATCACGATACAACTTCCCAAGTGCAAAATGTGCATCCGGTAGTTTTGCATCCATTGCTATGGACTGCCTGTATTCTTTCATGGCGAGAGCATAATTTCCTTGGTATGAGGCGGCATCCCCCTTCTTCTTCAAGACCAATGCTTCCTTAGTATCTGCAGACTCCAAGAGTCTTACAACTGTCATAGGACGATTTTCAATTAACTTGGTAAAGCCTTCTCCTCGCAACTGCTTTCCAAAAAATGTGGTATCGAATATGGATCTTACTTTGATCTGCCCGACCACATTGCCATTTCGAAATTTCTTATGATTCGGATCTTTTTCTACCAAGTAAAGTGTCTGACCTACTCTTACTCCTTTGGGATTCAAAACCTTCACGACAACATTGTCCGGTCTGGTATCCAAATTCAAATCCGGAGAAGGCTCGGATTCCAACAACTCTGCTTTCTCTATGGAAACGACTTCTCCAACAACAACCATACGTTCTGCCTTGGTTCGGTGGTATCCCCTAAAAGCAAAAACCAATTCATCTTCTTGGATCTGAGATAAAACGGGACTGATTGAAGGAAATAATAAAATTAAGATTAGAGTTGTAAAATAATAATTGGATCGAGATAAATAGTTCATAATGCCTAACTCTATTTTCGGAAAGAATCACTTGGGTCAGAATGGTTTTTTTCTCAAAAAACTGACCAAATCAATTCATTTTCAGCCGAGAATCTTGGGATTGGCAACTTGAAGCTTTTCTCGAAGTGAATTCTTGACTTCTTCCCAGATTTCTCTGTCTTTGATGCTGAATTTTTCTTCGCGAATTCTTTCTGCCAATTCTGTATCTCTAGCCTTGGATTGTGAAACCATTTGGTTCAAATTACTGGATTGGATTTCTCTTGAAATGATTCCCAGCATATTCCAACTTACCAAAGTTTTATAAGCAAGCAAATCATCGGATTTGATTGCAGGTAGAATCTCTTTCATCAAAAAATCCTGGATTGCGACAAGTAGCTCTTCTGCTGACGGTTTATCTTGCATTTTCAATCAACCTCATTGCTTCCCATTCCATCTCGCAGGCTCTGCGCCCTATGGAAGCCAATTCTATTCCTTTATCCCTTCCCGAAAGATGGCGTTCCGCTTGACCAAGACAACCTATCGCCCAACGTAGATTTCCCATTACTTCCCAATAGGTAATTTTTTGAGGACTCACACTACGACCGGAGAACTTTTCGTAATGCTCATAAAATGTCTTGCGATCCAATAAGCCTCCTGCTTCCAGCTTAATCTTACCAAAGCGCCAATCTCTCATACAAAACCAAGTTAGATCTTCGTGAAAATCTCCCCAATGGGCGAATTCCCAATCTACAATTCCCTGCAAACCCTCAGGAGTCACCATGAAATTACCCGTTCTAAAATCCCCATGAACCAAAACAGGTTCTTCGGTTGGCACTGCATTTTCTTCCAACCAGTTGAGAATCAATTCCATAGCGGGATAGGCTTCTTGCCTTTTTTTTAGTTCATTTCGTAACGAATCCACAGCCACACTAGCTATGTTCGTTGAACGATTCTCATTGAAAGAATTATTCCAGAGTATATCTTGTACTTTTTTAGAAGCTTGGTCGGGTTGGATTGCGTGAATGATGGCAAGATTTTTAGCCAGATCCAAACCCAAAGAATTGCGTATTGGATTCAGACTCGAATCCTTTACTAAAAACCTTCCATTGGCATTGCCGGATATTCTTTCCATAAAGTAAAAGGGTTTTCCAATAACAGAATGATCAGTCTCCAACCAAAAAGGTCGAGGAGTCTTGACTCCTTTTGAAAAAGCCAAATCAATCACCGCATACTCATCTTCCCTGGAAAGAGAAGCCATAAGGGATGCGCCTTTATCAGTCCTAAGAACTGTATGATGACTACCCTTGAATTCACCGGAGCTCACAGAAACATCGCAGAAATAATTTTCTTGGCAGGCTCCCCCACTCAGAGACCTGAGCGAAGATATGGAAACATCTCCTTGCAATCGATTGCTTAAATACCCTTCGAGTTTTGATTGAATCGGTTCACTCATTAAAAACTAGCCTTCCCCGATATGAGATTTCTTCCAATGACCATTTTATGAACTTCACTGGGACCATCGGCTATTCTTGCGGCTCGGGCATCCTTGGCAAATAACTCCAACTTCATATAGCGACTGTAACCATGCGATCCGCAAATCTGAATTGCCGTATCAATTGCTTCTTGAAGAGTCTCTGAGACCTGCCACTTAGCCAAAGAGATTGCTTGCCTTGCATCCCCTCCTCTGTTCAAGATGTCTGCGGCTTTTAGAGTCAGCAAAAATCCGGATTCAATTTTTAAACCAATTTCGGCGAACATCCATTGGATTCCTTGTTTATCGGCAAGCCTTTCACCGAATAATTCTCTACCCACTGCATAGTCTCGGGCAATTTCAATTGACCTGCGAGCAAGTCCAATCCAACGCATACAATGAGTTAATCTAGCAGGACCCAGTCTTACCTGGGAAAGACGAAAACCTTCGGCAATTTTACCTAGGACATTTTCGGCGGGAACTCTTACATTTTCAAATTTCAATTCACAATGACCACCCGGTCCATGAGAACCCATGACGGGAATTTCTTGAATCATGGTATAACCGGGTGAATCGGTAGGAACTAAAAATAAACTTGTCCTACGGAATGAATCATTCACCTTCGCCATGACGATCAAAAATTTCGCGCCATTGGCTCCCGTGCAATACCATTTGTGACCATTTAAAATATAATCATCTCCATCCTTTACCGCATTGGTCTGCAAGCTACTCGGATCGGATCCGGCACCGGGTGGTGGTTCCGTCATAGCAAATGCTGAACGAATCTCTCCTCTAACCAGAGGGAAGTAAAACCGTTCTTTTTGTTCGGCATTCGCCGCGACATGGAGTAAATGCATATTTCCTTCATCGGGAGCATCACAATTGCAGAGATAGGGTGCTATGGGAGAACGTCCCAATTCGGAGAAAACTAGTGCAGTTCCTATCATATCCAAACCCAAGCCACCTTCGGATTTGGGAAGATGGGGCGTCCATATACCCATGGATTTGGCTTTCTTTCTTAATTCTTGGATAATTTCCTCCGGCATACGACCTTTTTCATAATCGTAATGGTCTTCTGCCGGAATGGCAATCGAATTGACAAATTCTCTGGCAATATTCTGATATGTTATAACTTCTTCAGGAATGCTAAAATCCATATTGTGATCATTTTCTCCATGCAAAGATATCTATACTATGCACGAAGCATTCTTATTGTGGCAAGGAAAAAATCCGATCCATGAAATCTCCACAGCAAAGAACAAAAATCATACGAAACGTAACTTTAATTGGTTCTCTCGTAAACATTCTATTATCTGTTGGGAAAATTTTTTCAGGGATCTACGGGAAGAGTTCTGCAATGATTGCGGATGGTATTCATTCTTTTTCTGATTTATTAACGGATATTATAGTACTGTCTGTTTCCAAAATCTCAAGCAAAGAAGGAGATTACAACCATCATTATGGTCATGGGAAGTTTGAAACATTTGCCACAATGCTCATTAGCTTCATACTATTTATTGTAGGAGCCGGAATATTTTGGTCGGGATTCTCCAATGCCTATTCTGCGTATCAAGGAAATATCCCCGAGCAACCCGATATGATTACAATTTATGCGGCAATTGCTTCTCTTGTATCCAAAGAGATTTTATTTCGATTGACTCTGTTTTATGGAGAGAGCATTCAGAGTTCTTCCCTAATTGCCAATGCTTGGCACCATAGATCTGATGCCGTCTCATCTATTGCTACATTGGTGGGGATATCAGGTGCGATTTTTCTGGGAGAGAAATGGCGTATACTCGATCCTATCACAAGTATCTTTGTTAGTTTTTTCATTATGAAGGTCGCTTGGGAGATTGCTCATCCCAGTGTATCGGAATTACTCGAAACGGCACTTCCCATCGAAACACAAGAGCAGATTTTTCAGATTATTACCAATACACCCGGTGTAATCAGTTATCATAAATTCAAGTGTAGAGCCATAGGAGATACAATCGCAATTGATGTTCATATACAAGTGGATAAAAATCTATCTATCGAGAAAGCACATAATATATCCACTGCACTGGAAAAATCCATTCGAGATCAATTTGGTGAATCCAGTCATATTGGAATTCACATTGAACCGTATTATCCATAATTCCATGGATCAAAAAGCTCCTTGGTGTAAGGATTGGAATTCTCTCCCGGGATATCTTCCATCTTTCCTTCTTCTACTATCTCACCTTCTTTCAATACATAGATGCGATTGCAGATACTGCGAACCACATCCAAATCATGAGAGATAAAAAGAATTCCCAATTTATATATCTTCTTTAATTCCAAAATTAAGAATACAACTTGTTCTCGAACCAGTGGATCCAATCCACTCACAGGCTCATCCATAATTAAATAATCAGGCTCACAAAGTAAAGCTCTCACTATGGCAAAACGCTGCAATTGACCTCCCGAGAATTGACTTGGAAACTTGGATATATCCATATCACTCATGGAAATTCTATCCAAGAGAGAAAAGATTTTTTCTTTTCCTTGATCCAAAGAAACACCCCTAATTACAAAGGGTTCGAGAAGTGATTTCAAAATTGTCCAATGTGGATTGAATCCCGAATAAGCATCTTGGAACACAGGTTGCATTCTGCCCACGTCGCCCTTTATATCTCCTCTAATATGTCCCTTTCTTGCCGGAAAATAGTTGCGAAATATCGAATAAAATATTGTGGATTTACCGGAGCCACTTCCCCCCACAAGACCGACCACTTCATCTCTGTCCAGTTGGAGATTCACATTTCTAAGAATGGGCTGATTGGACTCCGTGTAGAAAGATAAATTCTGAATATAAAGCATTTTTTACTTTTATAAATTCCTATTTACTTTAGAATAAACTTTATCAAGGTAATACCATCTTATGAATGCAAAGAGACAAGAAAAGATTAAAATTACAGAAGTGGGACCACGTGACGGTCTGCAAAATGAAAAAATATCCATCCCAACAGAAATCAAGAAAAAATTTATCGATTTACTAATAGAATCAGGGCTCAAAAACATAGAAGCTACTTCCTTTGTTAAACCATCAGCTATTCCTCAACTTTCCGATTCAGCAGAGTTATCCACACTTCTCCAACCATTCCCCTCGGACATTCATTTTTCTGTTCTCACACCCAATGAAAAAGGTTATCATAAAGCGATAGAGTTTGGGTATAAAGAAGTTGCAGTTTTTACTGCCGCCTCCAATTCTTTTACAAAAAAAAATATCAATAAAACAATCGAAGAATCATTCACTGCATTTAGAGAAATCTTTAAGTTAGCACAGAAAGATGGAATTCGAGTGAGAGGCTATGTTTCCACTGTGGTTGCCTGTCCTTATGAAGGTTGGATTGCTCCGGAGAAGGTATTGGAAGTGGTAGATCATTTGGTCGATGCCGGGGCATATGAAATTTCATTGGGAGAAACCATTGGAAAATCCACTCCCGATAAAGTGGAAGCTCTACTAAACCTCCTACTAAAAAAATACCCGGCAAAAATATTTGCCGTTCACTTTCATGATACTTATGGAATGGGCATTGCCAATGTGCAAAAGAGCATTGAAATGGGAATTCGATCCTTCGACTCTTCCGCCGGAGGATTAGGGGGTTGCCCCTATGCCCAAGGTGCATCCGGAAATCTATCCACTGAAGATTTGGTATATCTACTCGACACCCAAGGATTTGACTCTGAAATTAGTCTTCCCAAACTAGCTCATGCGTCCGAGTACATGGAAAAAATTTTGGGCAGAGAACTTACTTCCAAAACATACCGAGCTATATTGAAGTCTAAAGACTAAGAGTGAAAGATAAAAAAAAATCAGAAGAAATGCTTGAGAATCGTAGGTCTCTCACCTTCGGAACAAGCACATTGGATCCTGCGATACGGCTAGTGGATCGTGCCAAGGAAATTGAATTGGCACATGAAACAATTAAATCCCATACCAATACTAAATTAGAACTCATACTCAAGCAGATTCGATACTTACAAAAAGAAGCTGAATCTATTATAGATCAAGCGAGTATGGACGCTGAGCTTCATGCAATCAAGTGTAACTTTGAAAAGCAAGTGGAGCAACCCTACCATCTCTATGTAAAAGAAGACGGAAAGAAATATTTTTCCTTCGTATCTCCTGCCGAATGGGGAAACAATCCACCTCATGAATATCTCGGAACCTATGTAATGAAAGGTGATAGGAGTTTCAAGCGAGTGGATGAAGACGCACAAGAAATCGAAATCTGAATATCAAAAGATACTTCAAGATTTAAAAAAACATTATTCTCAATCCGGCTACCTCGACAGTGACCCTATATCTCTTGTCCATCGCTATAATAACAAATTAGATCGTGAAATTGTTGGTTTTATTGTAGCAATGTATTCCTATGGTAATGTTGCAGCTATCAAAAACTTTCTGGAAAAATTACTGGGGACACTCTCAAACGAACCCTTTCACTATTTAAAATACAATTTCAAACCTAAAGATCTTAAAGGAAAAATTGGAGTTTACCGTTTTCAAAAAGAAAATGACACAATCGAGTTCTTGAGAGTTCTAAGTTCATTGATTCAAGATACGACAGAAAATGAAAATGCTCTTGAAAAATACTTTTTGTATCCAATTTCCAATTTCAATGCAGGAATACTGCATTTTCAGGAATTCATTCAAAAGAAATTGCAATTCAAAAGCTAT
>JAFIGA010000231.1 GCA_020831715.1 Leptospira sp.
ATGGGCTTATACAAAGGTTGAAATCCTTTGAGTGACTTCGAACAAGATTGAATGATCTTCAATTTTAAATACTCATTGTTTCGGTATCCATAATGCTGTCGTATTAAAGTTTTAATCTTATTATTGCTTCCTTCAATATAGCCCATTTTGAGAGGTTCCTTTCGACGAAAGGTATTGAAGATATTTTCAGAGTGCCTGTCAAACATTGCCGAAAATTCTTGCAAAGGTTTTAGTCTCTGCCATCTGAGACTTTGCTTCCAAGATTTCCAAAATCGTTTTGCATTTCCTAATTTTTTAAACTTCCAAAATCTTGAGAACTCTTCCTTCAATAGATAAGCTTTTAGAAGACGACGGTTAACTGATAACAGTTCTTTCAAATGAGTTCTTTGCTTACGCAGCAAATTAATACGATTTTTTAATAAAAGCCATTTTTTTCGAAAAAATACTTCATGTTCTTGGTTCTCTTTGGCTTTCTTAAATTCTATTTTTCTTAACTTGTCAAGAGCTTCATTGAGATGTTTCTTTATATGAAAATGATCATGGATAATTTTTCCATTCTTGCAAAATCGAGAAAACACATTTGTAAAGGCATCCCAAAAATCCATTACCATCCATTCCACATTACCCAAATATTTACGATATTTCCAAAGAAATGGAGCTAAATCGACCTTTTTTCGACCCTCCCCTACATGTAAGACCTCTTCCTGATCCATCTCGTAAATAATATGAAAATATTGATGTCCCTTTCCCGATTGAATTTCATCCAAGCCTACCGTTTTTAGGTTTTCTATTTTCCTGGCTTCGACTTTTTCTTTTACCATACTAAAATCCAAATCCCTAATTAGAGAATCAGAAATTCCGGTTAGTTTTTCGATATTGGAGAGAGTCATAACTTTACATAGTTCATAGATAAATTCAGAATAGTCTTTAGTAATTCTATGTTCTGGATGAACTATATCAGGTAGCTTTAAGTATGGATATCCACATTGAGAATGATTGACTCTATATCTGGGAAACTCCAATAATACTGGAAATCCAAATGCACTTTCTGCGTGAATTTTAATGGTTTCATTTTTGCTTTTAAAGGAATTTACAGATCCTCCACATTTAGGGCAAACATGAGAAGCTGATTCAGAAAAGCGAAACGATAATACCAAAAATTGGAATGTTCCAGAGTCTAAACTTTTCTCTAGAATTCCTATTTTTTTAATTGATATTCATCATTCAGTTTTAGTAACTTGTTTATTAAGGTTAAAAACATGGCTCTATCTCTTCTGGAGATAGGGCTTTTGTATACCATTTTTTTCCACCCCATCACGTTTTTTTGGGAAGAGTCAAAAATAGTATTGAGGAAAAAATGAAAAAAATTGAGTTAAAACATTTGATATTACTAATTATAATATATATATTAACATTTTATAATTGCGGTACATCAAGATCATATTCACCTTCTGGAACTATTGATTCTGCTGATGATAGAGTCATCAGTGATGAAGAAATTCGAAAAGCATTTGAAGCTAAACCACAAATAAGAAAGCCATCTAGTATAGCATGGTATAATCTGGGTGTAGATGAACTTCCTGACGGAGTCATGTTTACAGATCCAAATATTAGATTAAATTATAAGATTCCAAAAAATTTAATCGAAGGATTCTCATCTCGTAGTCGAAGATCTTATTATTCAGAAGATAGAAAACAAATAAATTTAAGTAGTCTTCGTTTATTCGCAGCACGAGTAAAATGTGATATATTAATTGTAACCACTTCGTATTTCGATGCAATAAGAAAACCTAATTTATTTTCTGCATTTAATATTTTTATAGTTCCAATATTCATATTACCCTATCTTGATACAGATTATCAGTATACAGCAGAAATCATGATCTTTGATGTTAGAAATGGCTATCTTTATAAAGAGGCTTCATACAAAAGTGATACCATTATTCTCGAGTATAACACCATTTGGAATGTTGATAGCACTGTTGATGAAGTAAAAAATAAATTCATTAAGGAAGCAAGTGATGAATTCAGAAGTCAATTGAAGAGTTTATTTATTTAGTAGCTAAAATATCGATTATTCAAAACGCTGACTTCGAATAACTCAAGAATAGCCGGAAACCCCCTTCGCCCTTTGAAGCTTTGGAAGAGGGCTTGGGGCAATTGCCGTGTCACTGCGATTGCATTGGTCGCTTTTGCTCCCAGCAATCTCGTGCCAACGCTAACGTCTTGAGTTTCTAATCTTCGGTCGGGGACTCCCTCAGGAAACTCAAGACTCAGCTATCGGCAACTGCGGCTATTCTCGTGCGTTATATGCAATAACCCTAAGATTTAATCCTAAATATATTTTTGGACATCCGTGTCCAAAAAAACTTGGAAAGAAATTGATATTGTTATCAACCGAACTTCATAGTATTATTTCGATTTTTGATGTATCGAATCGTGAAAAGATATATTCAATCGTGAAAAGATATATTCAATCGTGAAAAGATATATTCAATCGTGAAAGGATGTATTGAATCTTGAAAGGATGTATTGAATCTTGAAAGGATGTATTGAATCTTGAAAGGATATATTGAATCGTGGAAGGATATATCGAATCGTGAAAGTATGTATTGAATCTTGAAGGATATATAGAATCGTGAAGGATATATAGAATCGTGAAGGATGTATCGAATCTTGAAGGATATATTGAATCTTGAAGGATATATCGAATCTTGAAGGATATATCGAATCTTGAAGGATATATCCCAATAGAAAGTTTGCTATATTGCTTGAAGATATTGAAATCGATGGATTTAATCTTTAGATGAATCTTATTTATAATTGTTTGGCATTGTAGAAGGAAAAAAAAATACTTGTAATATAACAGTTATTTTGAACAATTAGATGTATATCGCCATCCGTGGCGAAAAGATTTGTGATAAATGGGTTACTGCATATAACAAAAGAATAGCCGTTTCACCCCTTCGCCCTTTGAAGCATTGGAAGAGGGCTCGGGGCAATTGCCGTGTCACTTCGATTGCAT
>JAFIGA010000240.1 GCA_020831715.1 Leptospira sp.
GTGAGAATGGTAATCCAGATGCCAGGTCTCGATATAGCTATTTCTTCCCAATTACCATAAAGTCCAGCCAAGCAAGTGGAATCATTTTTGAAAGTGATCTCTTGCTTATGCTTCTTACCTGATATCTCTTGCCATTCGAAAAATGATGAGACAGGTATCAGGCATCGATTTTGTGTTATGAATGGTTTCCAAAAAGGTGATGTAAAAAGTTTTTCGGATCTTGAATTGGTAATGGGCTTATCTGACCAATCAGGTCTCGCTCCCCATGTATCGAAGCTAGGATTGATATTATTGAGATCAGTTATTGCAACGTTCGATTTGTCAATTCTCAGATTCAAAATTGGATCTGTAGGCTTGTATTCGGGTTTAATGAATTGTTGGTTTTTATGTATGAATTCATCGAATAGATTTGGTTCTGATAAGAGATATGTCCACCTGGGTTGCGGTTCTTCGCCTTTTGGAAATCTTAAATTGAATCGATTGCACATAGTTCTCTTTAGATTTTAGAATTCTACCCTTGATTTGTAAATAGTTAATTTGCAGAATCTAAACAATTTTTAACATAGAAAAAATGGGAATAAACTCTATATGAAAGTATTTGGCGATAAACAATCGGGCAATTGTTACAAAATAATTCTTACTTCTTCTATCTTGAACTTAGATATAGAATGGGTGGATATCGATATTTTGAAATCTGAAACTAAAGCTGATAATTTCTTAAAAATGAATCCAAATGGGAAAGTCCCTATTCTTGAAATCAGTCAGGATAAATATCTATCAGAATCGAATGCAATTATCAATTATCTAGCGTTTGGATCGAAGCTGATCCCTAAAGATAAATATGAGTATCATAAAATGTTGGAATGGCAGTTTTTTGAACAATATAGTCATGAACCGTATATTGCTGTTGCTAGATTTATAAATAAGTATTTGGGATTACCGACAGAACGAAAAAATGAGTATGAAAGTAAAAAAATAGGAGGCTATAAAGCCTTGGATGTTATGGAAGAAGGTTTGTCCATAAATGCATTCTTAGTTGGAGAAACGGTTACCTTAGCAGATATTTCTCTCTACGCCTATACGCATGTAGCAGATGAGGGAGGATTTGATTTGTCCAACTTTCCCAGCATCAATAGTTGGTTGAGAAGAATACAAAGTATACCAGGTTATTCAGCAATGTGATTATTGAAATTAGAATTCTCCTATTAGTTTTTATGTATTTAACTTAAATTTTCTGAATTAATAAAAGTTCCACAATTTCTCCATTTTTGTCCTGCCTCCGTGTTACTATTAATTTAGTTACATTTGAGAGGTAAAAAATGAAATTCAAGAAAAAAAATAAACATAATACCACAAGTCAAAGCCATAAATTTAATCCCGAGATATATGGAGAATTCTTATGATTTGGGCTATTATAGGTGTTTTAATCGGAGTAATGGTTTTAGCCATTTTAATATTAAATGCTCAAAGAAAAAAAATAGAAGCTTTTGTTGAAAATCACCCTAGCTTAAAAGGGGCAGAAATATTTGATTGTGCTATGAATAATTATATCATGATTAATGAAAATGGATATATAGGATTGAAAGGTCAATTTGATCAAGTGCCATCGGTTTTCCATATAAAAGATATTCTAGGTTTCGAACTTAAAACAAACGGAAAAAGTTCTGCAAGTATCGGAGGGGCAGTAGCAGGAGGTCTATTGTTTGGAGGACTCGGTGCACTATTAGGTGCTACTTCGATTAGAAACGAGAACATTACCGAATTAACATTTGTATTTAAAATAAATGATTTTAAAAATCCAAATATAGAAATAAAAATGTTAGATGGTAAGACTAAAAAAGATTCCATGACCTATAATATGAAACAGAAATCAATAGAGACTATTTCATCTAAGCTTGAAATTATTGAAAAAAAGTTTAGAAGCCAATAAGGGTCTATTAGTTACCTGGGGCAATGTATTTTTCTTCCCCAGGATTTCATTTTAGGAACCATTGCTGGTTTAATAATAAACCTATTAAATATAGCCCTAACGGATCAAGTCTTTTTATATTTTTCTCTTAGCTTTAAAAAGTCTTTATCCTTAAAGCATTTACATTCTTTTTTATCTTCTTCATCTCTCGGGTCTCCATACCAACGGCAAAGCCAAAGCAATCCCTTATGAGTTGTATACGTTACAATATATGTAGGGCTATCATAATAACCTCCGTATTTATGGGACATTCTTAATCTAAAATAATCTCTATCTACGTATTTTTGGAGAGGAGTATTTTCTGATGGTTTCATGAATATTTCGTCTTGAATTAATCTCTTGATTAAACTGTTCCTACCACCTTCAAATTGTAAAAATTTAGCTACTCTATCTATAGAGTATAATCCATCAGATTTCAAAAATGAATCATACATATGTTTGGCTCTAACAAATTCGCTATATTCACTTTCAGAAATAGTCACTGATTTTTCATTATCTTTCATAATATTTTCCTCTATATTATTAGTAGTCCTCTCCCAACTAGTTTCACATATTTTCTCCCCGATGATGCCATTAAAATTTATCTCATACTGATAATCAAATTTCTCATCGCTACTAATTATACCTAAACCACTTTGACGGAGATAATATATGACAGAGAATAAAGCATTTGAATATAAATTACTAGAGGCTGGTGAAATTTATGCTATGGGTCTATTGAATTCTGACGAAGAAATTCTGAAAAATTATTTCCCATGCAAGCATACATTCACTAGACCAGAAATTGTTATCAAAGTATCGAACGGCGAATTTGCTACTCTACAACTACAGAAAGTCCGACATGAATTCGTAGCCACAGACAAGATATTTGGCTACTCTATTATTGTGAGTGTGGCTCCACTAAAAAACGACAAATCTAAAAAATCTATCTACATCCGTAGAAAACTCATAAATTCTCCAGTCCCTGCATAAAAATTCGCAATAAAATTTGTTGTATCTTCATTTATAATTATGATGAATACAGCAGAAACTACAAATGAACTATATTTACCAATTAACCTATCCGACCCAATCATATCTGGGTTCCTGAGAAAATACCCTGAATCTGAACAGGTCGGACGGTTAAGAGAGGCTCTTTATGTCGGTATAACAGCTCTCCAGTCCGCCATCCCTCACATTGATACATCTCTAGTAGAATCAAGGTTTAAAGATTTCAATCAGAATATTCAATCATCATTTGAGAAACTG
>JAFIGA010000188.1 GCA_020831715.1 Leptospira sp.
TTCTTGTATAAAATGTCCTCCATTTTTAAGAGTAACGTGTGATTGTCCTTTGCAACCAGGGATTCTTCTTCTGAATAGGATGTCTCCTCCTTTTGAAACCGGATCCTTATCGCTAAATGCTGTAAGAAATGGTTTCATCCAATTTTTATAAACTTCCCATGCTTTTATATTTTCTTGAGACCCTGTACTATCCAGGCTTGTGGGTACTAGGGATGGGAAGACTCTGGCTCCGGCTTTATAAGTCTCATCCGGAAAGGGTGCATTGTAGGCTTGTATCGCTTCGGAAGAAATTTCTCTGGCACACCCTCCTTTGATAATCTTACCAACGGGAAGTCTTTTTACATTCTGTGAAAAATTTAGCCAATCTAGGAAGGCTTGAGGCATAGGGAATTCTCCGGTAGGCAAGAAAGTATTTGATGCAGTGATACGTGCAAAACGTTCCTGAAGTTCTGCGGCAACTCGAAGTCCGATGAGTCCTCCCCAATCTTGGCATACCAATGTGATATTTTTCAAGTCTAGAGTCTCGATAAAATATGTTATCCAAGCAACATGGCTATCATAGCTATAATCAGAGCGATTTGTTGGCTTGTCACTTTTGCCGAAGCCTATGAGGTCGGGAGCAATTGCACGATACCCAGCATTGGAAAAAATGGGGATCATCTTTCTATACAGATAAGACCAAGAAGGTTCACCATGAAGCATCAAAACAATCTGATCTGATGCTTCATTTTCGTCAATGTAGTGAAGTCGAAGGTTCCCTGGTTCCACTTGTAGAAAGTGGGGTTCATAAGGATAATCCGATAGATTCTCAAAGCAGGAATCGGGAGTTCTTAAGTAGGGGATTTCTTCATTCATATAGTGCCTCGGGGTTCTATGATAGATTAAAATTGCTTGGATGCAACTGTTTTTTATGACGATTGTCAAGCTCAGGATAAAATCTTGGTACCTTTTCTTACTATAACTTCTGAGCCTTCTGCTAAAAAGATAGAATCTGGAGTTCTCTGTAAATATGGGACGAATTCCTTGCCATATAAGGATTCAATATCTATATCAATAGAATGATTGTTTACTTTATAAGCTTGCCATCTTGGATGTTCTACGGCATACTCCATTGTTTTTGATTCTGAATATCGGTTGTAACCCCAATAATGCTCCAAGATAAATTCTTCCATAGATTCAGATTTTAAATCATATTTTAGTGTATCGGCTTCCACTTGAATATGGTTCCAATTCATGGAATTTTTGAACTCATAACAAACTTTTATAGAAGAATTTTCAGGGTTAACCGAAATCTCATGTTTCATAGGCATACATACATAAGGTTCTTTATACACAATATTTGCTGTTAGGCTTACTGCTAGCTTGGGAACTATTTCTTTGATAAATACGACTCCTCTTCTCCAGCCTTCAAGAGATTTGTAGCGGACATAGAAGCGTAAGTTGAATTCTTCAAAATTTTCATGAAATGGAAGTCGAAATCCCATAACTTTAGTGTTTAAAAATAGAAATCCAACCAGACTTACCCAATTTTTATCATTATAGGGATCCAACTCGATTCCGCGAGGAAGATATTTTTCTAAAAGAGTGGAATCAATTTCATAATTGGCAACAATTAATTTACGCCATTCCGCAGTGAGAAAAACTGGTCGGGGACTTGAATCATTCATACCTTTTAGACTCATCTAGATTTCGAATTTTATTCGCTAAATATCAAATCAATAAAATTTACTCCTTCTTTCTTAACAACACGACCCAAACCCGTTTGATACTGTGCTAGAATTCTGCTCTGGAGTGCAATCGAATAAACCATAATGATGTTTAGTATCTCCTAAGATTTGGAAATAATCCGAATATCTTGTGTCTTGCAACATCATTGCGGTATTCCCACAGACTAGCATAGGTTTACCCATTTCAAATTCGTGGTGATCATCTAAAACAAAAACACTTTCACTGTTAGGTATTCCACCTTGGTAGATGGCAACCTGTCCATAGTCTTCACAGCGATCTTCCAGTGGAAGTTTAAATGCTCTGATGGTCATGGAATAAAATTCTATCTTTCCGCATGCCTGCTTGATCTGAGGATCATGCAATGTTATCTTAGAATTTGAAGTAATACGAAAATCTTTGCAACCAAAATCAGACAATAACCTTCGAAAATCCTCAATGTACATCGCCCCACTTAAACACTCACCGTAAAGAATAGGATCTTGGACTAAGGATAAAGGAATTCTCCGGTTGGAGAATACATCGGAGAAATAAAGCTCACCCCCCGGTTTTAATACTCTGAATATTTCAGAGAACACCTTTGGTTTATTGGGAGATAAGTTAATCACACAATTGGAGATGACAATATCAATGGATGTATCCTCTATTCCTAGACTATCCAAATCTTCTATATATCCATTTAAGAATTCTATGTTTGATGTTGCCTGTCCAAATTGGGATGCATGGAAGTCCTTGTATTTGCGAGCGACAGAAATTTGTTCTTCTGTCATATCCACACCTATGACTTTCCCTTTAGGACCGACAAGTTTTGACAGGAGGAAACAATCGCGTCCGGAACCGCTTCCCAGATCCAGAATAGTTTTGCCCTCTAAAGCAAAAGGTATGGGTGAGCCACATCCATAAAATTTATCCTTAACTTCTTCATGAACCTGTTTTAATATTGGAAGAAGATAGGCAGGCATACTGTCCAAAGTACAACAAGCACTGGTCTTTAGATCTTGATTGGATTTAAGGATGCTTCCATAGTATTCTTTAACATTTTCTATTTCTGTGGTATCCATTTCTTTAATATTTAATTCTTTTACACTATCCATGTATTACTTCCTCAGTTTTATCAATTACGGCACCACTACAGGAACTACCGGATCCGGCAGTACAAGCATAGCAATGATTATCAAAAAATATAGAACGTTCGGCTAATTCATCAAAGGAATATATATCCCAAATCGTAGGAGGATTTTCGCTATGTCTAAGATCCAACATTTGGTTGAAATCACAGTCATAGATCTTGCCATCCCAAGATACCGACACTAAATTTCTGCACATGACACCTTCCG
This sequence comes from Leptospira sp., assembly GCA_020831715.1. Lineage (GTDB taxonomy): Bacteria > Spirochaetota > Leptospiria > Leptospirales > Leptospiraceae. The sequence continues at coordinate 3,063 of JAFIGA010000188.1, forward strand.
CCGCTAAAGGATTGAAGCTATTGGTAAGGAGTTCCATATAGGACTCGTACTGGTTTGATCTTTCCAAATCATGAAGAAATCTCTTGATAGGCATATTTGTAATGGTTAATAAATGATTGAATTGAATACCAAATAAATCATACAATTCTTGTTTGTATCTAATGCTAAGTTCACTTTGAGAAGGTGGGAGATGCGCCCCTAAAGGATTGTAAACCAAATCTAGCTTTAAATCAGAATTCTCTTTGCCGTATCCCAGTTCATTCAATCGAATCAGTGCATCTATACTTTTTTGAAAAACTCCACGCCCTCTTTGTTGTTCTACATTCTTAAGAGAATAGCAAGGAAGTGATGCTACAATGTGAACTTTATTGTCTTTTAAGAATTCTGCTGTGTCCTCTTGCCCCTTTTGGTAAAGAACTGTAAGATTACAACGATCAATTACTCTTTTACCCATATTTGTAGCCGCAATAACCAATCTTCTAAAATGAGGGTTGAGTTCTGGTGCACCTCCCGTTAGATCAAGAGTGTGGATTGTCTCAGATTTTTTAAGGAGGTCTATAATCCGATCCACTGTTTCTGCTTCCATGTTTTCTTTCTTATTCGGACCTGCTTCCACATGGCAATGTAGACAAGCTAGATTGCAGAGATGTCCGATATTGATTTGTAGTATTTCAACCGGTAGTCTATCAATAGTAATATTTTCTTCTTCCAATGTGGATATGAATGGTTTCATTTAATATTTTCCTCGAACGTATTCATTATTTTGTGTGCTATATATTTTATATAAGTCATTTGCTTCTTTCCCTTTATTTTGTAGTTGATTGATATATTATTTCCATTTTGTATGAATTGGCTTTCAACTAATTCAAATTCAGTCCTTTCTCATAGACTCGGTTCATAAATTTGGGATTGCAATTAAAATAATATCCTAACTTTAGTATTTGATTGATAATTGATTGGTATAAAATTCCATTCTTTTTAAATCGAATAGATGAGGTAACTGAATATTGTGAGAGAATTAAAGGTTTAGAAAATACTCGAAATCTAATGCTCAGTTCTGTATCTTCGAAAATTTCCATTTTGGGATGATCTTGTAACCAAAGATTTCTGTCAAAAAAGATGCAATGATCCAAATACAAAATCCCTCGCCATTTTGCTCGAATTTGATTGGAATACCAGGAAGTGAATCTAAGAATCGGGTGATCCATATTAAAACAATGTGTAAATCCTCCCCATGGAAACATTTTACTAAAACTCTCGCTCATCTCAATCAAATGTTGGAAACCTTCTCTAGAAAGCATGCTTCTTGGATGATGGAAAAGGATTAATTCTCCCTTAGATCGATGAAAACCAATATTCAATTTTTCAGCTCGAGTGGGAGCTTCTTGTTTTTCAACTATGATTATTTCGTAGTTTTTGGGAGATATACTTCTAAGAGAGCATATTGATTCACTAAGTAAATTAGAACTTTCTGTTTCACAAGGTATGATAATGCTTAACATATAGGGTAAAAATCTCGTACCAAGCTACACGGAAGTTAAAATTTCGAATAGCTTGCTTTATAAGTCTTTATTCTTTGTTTTTTCTTACAAATAATTTATTTATTCTTCAGACCGAATTGATAAATTTTTTCCAACCATTTATTTCTATAGGATTCTTTGGACAATCGCAATGGTCCTATATTGGTTACTTTTACTGGGTTGACGCCGCAGAACTGCAATGTCAATTTTTTATACGCATCAAACAAAGCATTGCAGTAGCTTTCTTTATCGGGGTGTCCATTGATAATGAGAATGTTGTTAGTTTTTTTGTTCATCCTGTAACTCCTAACAAAATGTTGGCAGTAATTTTCCTTTCAATCTATTTTTATTTACAATCTTCCTTTTATTTTTAATGTCAATTGTAGAAAGTTCCATATTTCGGATTATTTTTGGAAAATCTTTGTCTGCTTTCATTCCTAAGAATAAAACAATTGAACCTATACCTATGATAGTTGTATGTCCCGTCGCATTGAATAAATTTGGAAAAAAGAACACCACTATCAATGTAGCAACAACCCATAAAAAATCAGAAAAACTGACTAATAGTGATCTCCATGTTTGCACTCTTTTCTGTGTGGCCTGGATCAAAAGTTCTATCGAAAAAAGCATCAAACCAAAACCAATCCCAGTAAGTAATATGCTATGATAAGAAAAGCCAATCCAATCTGAAATCTGACCTGTCCGGAAGGTGAGTGCAAATCCTGAAATTCCAGAAAAAATTCCATTCAATAACAATGCTAGTCTTAAAAATCTACTCTGATTCATCATATCTCTCCTAATATTAAAAGATAATAGATAAGTATAAATTTACTGAAATTTCTTACAAAAATATTAATGTATAAATTGAAGTTCGAAATATTCTCATATTTTCAACCCACCATTTTTAATGATAGTATGTATCCCAAAAAGATAATACCAAATCCTCCAATCTCTGCGACAATTAAGAGGATCATACCGCCATGCACGATAAAACTGGGGAGTCGGTATTTTCCCAAGACGAATGGTTTTTGAAATTGGTTATCTGTGTCTTTTAGAATAGCATGTATTAAGTAAGTAAAAAGTGCCACTCCGAG
>JAFIGA010000243.1 GCA_020831715.1 Leptospira sp.
ATGGGCGAAGGAACAGGTCTAGGGCTCTCCATAGTTTATGGAATTATGAAAAATATTTTTGGCTCTATCAAGGTAGAAAATCGAAATGATGAAGGAACTAAGGTTATATTAACTTTTCCGATAGCTGAAGATCAAAATCAACCATCCGATTAAAAAAGAAATTCCACCTATTGGTGTGATTGCTCCAAGAATTTTTATCTCAGTAATCGCTAAGGTATACAATGTCCCCGCAAAAATTACAATGCCAATGCTGAAAAATATTCCGGCACTTTTATAATGTGCTTGTAAAGATTCTGATATGTTGTTTCTACCGCTCAACACTCCAACCAGCAATAGAGCCAATGCATGATAGAAATGGTATTTGTTTCCGGTTTCAAAAACTGCTTTCATCTCCGGAGACAAAACATCCTTCAAACCATGTGCTCCAAAAGCACCAATGCCGACTGCTAAAAACATAAAAACAGAACCGAGTAGTATCCAAATTTTTCCCATATATAAATACTCCAAATACCGCTTGACAAAGCAACCAAAGAATTGAAAATTTGAACATGAGCCTAGAATCTACCGGTAGCAAAACCAAATATGTCAGAGTATGGAAAAAACTACAGATCAGTGAAGTAAAACAATTCCTACTCTACGTAGATGATCTCTATGGAACCTGTGGCAACTGTAAAAAACTTGGGCTCAATTATCTAAAAGATAAGTCTTGCCCTGATTGCAAGACAACATTCAAATACATTGCGACCAACTCTAAAAACCCTGCCGATGTAGCAAAACTACTCTCTCGAATGGAAAAAGAAAATATCAGCCTAACAATGATCGACAGAGAAGATTTTGAAAGGTCTAGCGCCAAAGATGCTGCTTTAGATCTTTTTAAGAATTGAGATGAGCACAAAAGAAATGGAATACAGTAATCTAAAATGAAAAGCTGTATTCCAATTCAACCAATTGGTTGTGGGCACTCGTATCTTGAGCTGCTCCCAGTATTCTGTACAATCTGGTCAATGCTACCGCTCCGATGATCCCCCCTGCATCGGGACCTTGCTCCACGGCACGTGGACCTCTCTTGTTGATGATGCTATCACCCAAGGATTTGCTTGGTCTCTTGCCGCGAGCATAGAGTATAGCACCACCCACCAAGACAACATCGGCAATAAAATAGAAAGTCGATGCCCAAAGTGTATCTCTAAAATCCATTAAGGGCGAATCATACGAGTTGTACATGACACTGAAGGCAGGAGTTATAAGATTGAGTGTCTGTGAAAAAAAATGACTCTTTCTTTCCAATTGCCTTGCTCCTTCAGCGGGGGGTGTTTTTAGGAGTTCTGCTTCGAAGATCTGCCTCCACATCTTCTCCTGACCTTTCTCTCTAGATTCGACTCGAACCAATGAATCGATCGATCGCTGACTCATTCTTCCAATATAGATTTTATGGCTGAACGGAGAGAAAAAAGTACTATTATAACGGTAGATAAATCCTTCGGTTTTATAATCTTCTACATGACCATCAGGATTTACTTTGGTAAGAATGGAGATGATCTGCATATTTGCATCTTCCGGTTTCATAGGAACCTCAATTACTTCAGCGGCAGATATTCCGGAAGATTGAAACAGCATAGCAAATATTAAAATAGCACTGCAATATAAATTAAATCTTTTCATCAAACTACCATGTCCCCCATAAAATATGCGGCTACCAAACCAATAGAATTGTAAGTTGCATGAGCAAAAATCGGAACCCATATATTATTGAATTTCAAATATAAATATCCAAATAAAAATCCCACACCCGTTAATAAAAAGGGAATAATCAGCGAAGCTTCCGGGCTGTAGTGGAGGGCACCAAAAAGAACCGAAGTCAGAATCCAGCCCTCTCGAATTAGACCCTTGGATACAAAATGCTTTAATAGCATTCCGCGAAAAAACCATTCCTCGATAATCCCCGTAATCAATCCAACACTGTAGATAGACCAGGCAAGAAGATTCGCATTGCCTTTTAGATTTATAAAAAGCATCTCTTGGAATTCATTGTTTTTTGGCTTCCAATCCATTAAATTCAAAATAATTCCAACCATACTAACTGCAAAAAATACTCCAATCCCCGCAAGAATTCCTTTCCCAATTATGGGAACTTGTAGGGGATCTTCTAACTTGCTGATAGGGATTTCCATTCGCTTTCCTAAAATGTACCAACCCGGAAGGATGAAGGCAATAATCCAAAGTAGGTTGGACCAAAATAGAATTCCATTTCTTTCCGTGAAAACCAGTTCGTAATATCGTTTTCCAATTTTACCCGGATCTTCACGAAGGTCTTTTTCAAATTCAGATGCAATCGTTTTCTGTAGCTCCCCCAATTCTTCGAAGGTTTTGCCTTCTATCTGATCAGCGGGAAGCCTGTCTTGCAAAATCACAAATTGAATCGTAAACTGAACCAGCAGAATAAGAATGATCTGACCAAATATAATAAGTCCCAAGTGAGGTAGGAGTATGGAAATGCTGTTTGATTTCTGCATGTCTACCAACCAGAGTCAAATTATTGGATTTATGCGTCATTGATTTTTTCCTTTCGGTCGATAGAATAATCATAGGGTTGTGAATTAGCGAATTATGTTGCATATAGGAAAACATTTACCAAAGGGATTCTTCCTTTTTTGTAGTATTACAGCAATTGGGATATTGCCATCTGCAAGACTTTTTCCAGCACCGGTGGCACTTGCCAATCTCAACTATTCCAATCCGGATATAAAAACATTACGAGAAGAAGTCAAATACAATCTCAAAGCATCCAAAACCAAGTCCGACCGCAACCCCCTCACCCCTCTCAAATTCTATACCTACAAGGTGACCAAAGACGATAATTTCTTTACAATTATGGCGAAGACTTCCATGGACATGGATACTCTAACATCCATAAATAAATTATCTTCACCCTATGATATCTATACCGGGCAGAAATTACTCATACCCAATATGAGGGGAATCTACCATGATACGTCGCAGGAAACGAAACAAGAACTAGCTCGTCTCTATAGAATCAGTCCTGACAAAATCATCTATGACAAAATGAATTCGAGTTGGTTCATTCCCGGTGGGCGACTCCAAGGAAAAGAAAAAATGTTTTTCTATGGTCATGCATTTGCCTATCCGCTGGATGACTTTCGCGTTACTTCGCGTTATGGAAAGAGATCCGATCCCTTTACCAACAAACAAACCTTCCATGGAGGGGTGGATTTGGCGGCTCCCAAGGGATCACCTATTTTTGCCTCGGCGGATGGTGTCATTGAATTTGTGGGTAAGCGGGGCGGCTACGGAAATCTCATCATCATAAAACATGAACTGGGTTATGAGACAAGGTATGGGCATATGAATCAATTTGCCACGACCCTCCAAGCCGGAAAGCTCACCAAGGGAACCAGGGTCAAAAAGGGAGAAAAAATCGGTGAAGTAGGAATGACCGGACGCGCCACAGGGAACCATTTGCACTTTGAAGTGCGCCGTTTCTCCAAAGTAGAAAAGCCCGTTCTGAGGTAAATTTCCATTTTTATAATATGATTTGGCAATAGCCTAGATTAAAATTTCCATTGCCAGATTTTCCAAAAGTTTCAAGCTGATCTCATGAACTTATTTCATCCTACAAAAGCAGATTTTTCCGAATTCGATTCGGATACACAAGATATTTTTAAAAAGACCGTCCAATTCTTCGAAAAGAAAGGTAAGGCGGTGATGAAAGAAGAAGACCATCTTGCGGTATGGCCGGAAGACTTTTTTGCCTTTATAAAAGAATCTCGATTTATCGAAAAATTCCTGACGCCATCGCAGTATGGTGCAGAAGGTTCTCGCTACGACATTTCTCGTAACACTCAAATGAGTGAGATTTTGGGATTCTATTCGCTGTCGCATTGGTATCCTTGGCAGGTATCTCTATTGGGAACCGGTCCTGTTTGGATGAGCCCCAAAGAGGATTTGAAAAAATCTGCTGCCTCCTCCCTTGCTCAAGGCAATGTTGCCGCCTTCGGACTGTCCGAAAGAGAACACGGAGCCGATCTTATCAGCACCAGCATGGTTCTCAAGACTCTGGATGATGGAACCTATCTAGCCAAAGGCAAAAAGTTTTACATAGGTAATGGAAATGTTGCTGATGTGATTTCTGTATTTGCCAAGGTGAATGGGGGAAGAGAATTCGTATTCTTCAAAGTAACATCCAAGCATCCCAAATTTAAGCTATTGCAAAATGTTGTCTTCTCTCAAAAGTATGTCGCTGAATTCGAATTAGATGACTATCCCATCACAGATGCAGATATCATCTGTCGAGGGCGAGATGCTTGGGATGCGGCGTTGGGAACGGTAGCATTTGCCAAGTTCAATCTGGGTCTTGCATCTACCGGGATAGCAACACATGCTTTTTACGAAGCTGTGCAACATGCTTCTAAGCGTAAGCTTTATGGAAATTTCGTAACGGACTTTCCTCATATCAAGCAACTTTTTGCCGAGAGCTATGCCAGATTGGTAGCGATGCGATTGTTCTGCTACCGTGCTAAAGACTATTTACTAACAGCTTCCGCAAACGATAGACGATACCTGCTCTGGACTCCGATGACCAAGATGAAAGTCACCATGCAAGGTGAAGATGTCATCAATGGAATCTGGGATGTGATAGCGGCAAGAGGGTTCGAGAAAGATTTATATTTTGAATCGGCAGCTCGTGATATTCGGATGCTTCCCAAGTTGGAAGGAACCGCTCATGTAAACATGGTTCTTGTGATCAAATTCATGGAGTCCTTTCTATTCGATGAGACTCCTGTTCCCGATGTTCCATCAACTATGAAAGCATCGCAACAGGATTATCTATTCGCCCAAGGATCCACTACTAAAGGTTTAGATAAAGTTCCTTTCGGTCCTTGGCGGTCAAAATTCCAAGGCTTCCAACAACCCAATGTTAAAATATTCGTGGAGCAAGCCGAATGCTTTGCTAGATTCTTGAAGGACACAGCACCTTCGGAAGAGCAAGAGAAGGATTTAGATTATATGCTATCCGTTGGAGAATGCTTCAGTCTCATCGCATATGGTAGCCTAATTCTGGAACAAGCGAAAATTGTAGGCACATCCGATGAAGTAATCGATCAAATCTTCGACTTCCAAGTGCGTGACTTCGGACGAAATGCACTCAAGATCACCCAGAAAGCTTCTACTACCGAGGCACAGGCCAAACTCTGTCAAGAGCTCATGCGAAAGCCTCATTTTGATGCTAAGCGTGCAGAGTTCATTCATAAACTCGTTTTGGACGAGGGAAATTCCTTTGCCATGAAGGCATAATCATGGGTTTGATCTATTTACTTCGCCACGGACAGGCAGACAGTTTGGGAACGAATTACGATCAACTAACAGAGTTGGGACATTTGCAAGCAAAACGAGCCGGTGAGTACTTTCGCCGTATGAGAATTGAATTTGATTATGTGGCAAGTGGAACTCTTAAGAGGCAGATCCAGACTTTGCAAGGAATTTTAAATCCTATCCAAGAAGAGGGAATCTGCACGCCGGAGCCGGCTATTCATGAGGAGCTGAATGAATTCGAGGGTGCCATGTGGAAACAGATTGCCATCAATATTGGCGAACAAGATCCTGAATATGGAAAACTTCTAAAGCGCTACAAAGAACTCCAAGAGGCAAGTGATCCCAAGTGCAGAAAATTATTCATGGGGCTCATCCAACGAATCCTCAAAGAATGGGTGGAAGGTGGACATACCGATGTGTTTCCCTTTGATACATACCACGAAACGGTTATCGATATTCTAAAACGCATTCCCCAAGATGCCGGCTCGGTTCTTCTTACTTCCTCCGCAACACCGGTGGCAATCATGGCAGGCTATTCCCTTGGGCTTCCCAAAGAAGACTACCTCCCATTGATGAAGGTAATCTCAAATACTTCTTACAATGTGTTTCAATGGGAAAATGGCAAATTTTCACCTGTGACGATCAATAGCTATCCCCATATCCAAGATCCGGATGAGTTTTCTTTGTTGTAGAAGCAAACATTTTTGCCCCAATATCATTTCTTGACGATCCGATCTGGAATCTTAAAATAGGTCTATGAAATTCATTTCATCCACGAGATCCTTGCTGAGAGTTATTTTACATTTATTCATATTTCATTTTGCATTTGCTACTCTTTCTGCTCAAGATTTACAATCCGTTCTCCAGTTATCCGGATCGGTAATTGATACAGTTGGAATTCTCAATCGGTCAACTAGGGAGAGAATCAACACACGAATTCTCAATCTACAAAAAGAAAAAGGAAGCCAGATTCAAGTTCTTATCATTTCTTCCACCAAACCGGAGTCAATCGAAGAATATTCCATAAGAGTAGCCGAACAATGGAAACTTGGACGTAAGGGTGTGGATGATGGAGTGCTTTTGGTTGTGGCAAAAGACGATCGTAAACTTCGCATCGAGGTCGGCTATGGATTGGAGGGTGCAATCCCCGATGTAGTCGCTAAAAGAATCATTGACCGGATCATCACTCCCCAATTCAAAAACGGTAATTTTTCCTCCGGTGTGGAGGATGGAGTCAGTGCGATTATTTCTCTAATTCGAGGTGAAGATTTACCTGCATTGAAATCAAATTGGAATGATGGATTTAAGGGAGAAAAGGGAGAATCCTTTTTGGGATTTGCTTATATCATAGCCATTGGTGTAGGGCTTTTATTTAGAGTTCTGAAAATGGGAGTCCTAGTCTTTATATCTATGTTCTTAGTAATAGCAATATCTAGTTTCATAACCGGTGCACAATTTATAGAAAGCATTGCACAGGGAATTTTCTTCTCAGGTTTAGTCACTGCTTTTCTGTATGGAAATGGAGGAGGCGGACTTGGAACATTTAGTTCGGGTGGAGGAGGCTTTAGTTCCGGCGGAGGTGGTGGATGGTCCGGTGGTGGAGGAAGTTTTGGCGGCGGTGGTTCTTCGGGCAGTTGGTAAGAAGATAGAAAGATCTCTCGCAGAGCACGCTGAGCGCGCAGAGGTGGTGAGGTTGAAGAACAATCTCGCAGAGCACGCTGAGCGCGCAGAGGTGGTGAGGTTGAAGAACAATCTCGCAGAGCCCGCGGAGGGCGCAGAGGTGGGAGTAGGGTTAGTTCTTTAGTAATTCAGGTAATTTCTATATATTAATAATGGTAGCGGAGTGGTTTCCTTCCGCAGGAATTTTCCGCGAAGTCGGGTTCCGAGGAAGGGAAACACGTAGCCATCGCAGAGGTGGTGAGGTTGGAGTATGAGTCGAGGGTGAGTGGCAATGATAAACCATTTGACAGTGCCTTGGCTTCCCATAAAATATCAATCAATGTTGGATAATAAACAAAAACTCATACAAAACTATAAAGAAACTCTCTATTCCGTGGATGGGCTCATCGACCCAATCCAAATTGATCGCAAACACAAAGAATTGGATCATCTCTTGGAGGAAAAATCTGTAATGACTTGGGCGTACATTACTGCATGGAATCCGAAATCCGAGCGCCGGGATGATTCGGTAAATTTCGCGGCAAATGAAAAATTGAAGCAAGACATCCGTGCAATGGGCTATGAGACTTGCCCCGGTGTGGGTCGCGATCACCACGAAACATGGCATGAAGATAGCTTTCTAGTTTTGGGAATCTCTAAAGAAGAAGCTATAGATCTGGGAAAAAAATACGAACAGAATGCAATCGTTGTGGGTAAGTTAAACCAACCTGCCGAATTGGTTTTAGTGCTTTTGGAAGATTAAACTTAGGTTTTAAAAAACTCGGATAGAGTTGGAAAATTAGGATATATGCAATGAAATACGATCATGATACTTTGATTATTGGTGGTGGGATTACAGGTGCTTGCGTTCTTTGGGATGCGACTCTGCGAGGGGTGGATTGCCTGCTAGTTGAAAAGAATGATTTTGCCTCGGGGACTAGTCAGGCTACTTCGAAGTTGATTCACGGTGGTCTCAGGTATCTGAAGAATTTTGAATTGGGATTGGTTCGAGAGTCTCTCAGGGAGCGAAAGAACCTAGCGAAGATTACACCTCATTCGATTTATACTTTGGGATTTGCCATACCTCTCTATTCACGAGCCGAATCTATGATGCTGCGTGCCGGTATGGAAATGTATGATAAACTTTCTTATGATCGAAATACCGGGATCAGTGATGATCTGGTCATTCCTAAATTTTCCCATTGGTCGAGAAATCGAGCCATCCATGAAATGCCTCTGATTCCCCGGGAGAATCTAAATGGTGCTTTTCTTTACTACGATTATGCGAATCTCAATCCGGAGAGGCATACTACGGAATTCATATTTGCGGCAATGGCAAAAGGGGCTAAGGCATCTCATTATACGGAAGCCGTGAAAGTGGAAAGACTGTCACCTTCCTCGTCCAATGGAGGCGAGGGGTATCGAGTGGAATTGCTCAACCGCATTACAAAGAAAAAACGAACTATTGTTGTAAAGTCCATTGTGAATGCCGCAGGTCCCTGGGTGGATATCATTGAGGCAAATGTTGGAATCGAAACCGATAAACATATTGTCCGCTCCAAGGGGATTCATATTGTTACCAGAAAAATTTGCCAAGAGCATTGCATTGTTCTGAAAAAACGAGATAAATCTCATTTGTTTGTGATTCCTTGGAGGGGCAAGACCATCATTGGCACTACAGACACTGTGTATGATGCAAACCCGGATGAGTTCCATGTGACCAGAGAAGATATTTTGGATCTAATTGAGGATGTGAATTTTGCCTATGGCGACACGAAGCTAACGGAAAAAGATGTTGATTTCTATTACGGGGGAATGCGTCCTCTTGTCGAAGATTCAGGAGATGCGAAGGGGAGTTACAATGCTTCGAGAAAGTCGGAAGTCATGGATCATGGTGAAGCAGGTTTTCCCGGATTCTTCTCGGCTATGGGTGGCAAATACACAACCAGCCGTGCCGTTGCCGAATCTCTTGTGGACAAATTGGTCGCATATTTGCCAGGCAACTACCAGCCTTGTATCACAGAAGACAGTCCTCTACTGGGTGGCAATTACTCGGATAGAAAAACACTTTGTCAGGATCTGGAGAATAAATTTCCTAAAACCTCAGGGGAGAAGATAGAAGTATTGGCAAAACGTTATGGTTCGCTTACAGAGGCAATCTTACAAATCAAAACTCCATCCAAAGAAGAGTCATTTTTATTATCAGGGGGAGAGGTTCTCTATCCGGAAGAAGTGCATTATATTGCAAGAAATGAGGCGATACATTTTGCCACAGATTTTTTCTTTCGAAGATCCGGTGCGGGTGTTCCCGGTTGTCCTCCAATGAAAAGTTTGGATGGAATTCTTGCTCTTCTTGCAAAGGATCTTAAATGGAGTTCGGCAAGGCTTAAGCAAGAAAAGCAAACAATTATAGACAGATATCGCTTTTGATTCAGTCAAAAAAATCCTTTCCCTTCAGGTCTAATCGGGTTTTTCTGGAAAAAAACATACTAATTGGATACCTTTGAATGAGAGAGATTAAAACCGTAACTATACTTGGAGCGAATGGTGCCATGGGTGCCGGATCAGCCGGTGTGATCGCCGCATTTGGTAACGCAAAAGTTTATATGCTCGCAAGAGACTTGGAAAAAGCCAAGGATGGAGTGGAGAAAGCATACAATTCCGTAAAAGCAGAAGTCATCCGAAAAAATTTGATTCCCGGAACTTATGATCAAGATTTGGAACGATGTGTATCCGAATCCGATTGGGTTTTCGAATTGGTTGCTGAAAGCTATGAAGTAAAAGAACCCATCAACGCAAGAATTGCAAAAGCCAGAAAACCGGGAACTATCGTTTCCACTGTATCTTCTGGTCTATCCATTGAACGCTTAGCAAAATCATTTGACGAAGATGGTCAGAAGCATTACTACGGAACGCATTTCTTCAATCCACCGTACAAAATGATACTTTGTGAATTGGTAACTCACCCCGGTAATGACAAGAAATTAACTGCCGAGTTAGGTGAATACCTCGATAAGAAATTGGGAAGAGCCGTTGTTTATACCAACGACACTCCTGCTTTTGCCGGTAACAGAATCGGTTTCCAACTCATGAACGAAATAGCCATCATGGCGGAAAAACATTCCGACAAAGGTGGAATCGCTCTCATGGACGAAATCATGGGTGGCTATACCGGTAGAGCTATGGGACCGCTTGCGACTGTGGATTTCGTTGGTTTGGATGTTCACAAAGCAATCGTGGACAACATCTATGAAAACACTAAAGATGCCGCTCATGCTACCTTCAAACTTCCCGGTTACATGCAAAAGTTGATCGATGAGGGAAAGTTGGGTATGAAGTCAAAAGGTGGACTCACTAAGATCACCAAGACTGCAGATGGCAAGAAAGAGAAATTTGTTTATAATATCAAGACGGGTGCCTATGATCCGTATCCGAAATTTGACATTGAGTTTATTCCTAAAGCGAAAAAACTCATCCAGAATTCCGATTACAAAGGTGCGATGGATGTATTGAAGGCAGCAAAAGGTTTGGAAGCGGATCTAGCAAGATACTTCATCAGCCGTTACATCAGCTATTCACTTTCTATTGTTGGGGAAGTTGTTGCAACCAAAGAGATGGCTGATATGGCTATGGGATTTGGATTCAACTGGGTTCCGGCAAGTGCGTTTGTTGACTTTTTGGGTGGACCAAAAGAAACGATTGCAATGATGGAAAAAGCGAAAGTTCCTGTTCCTGAGATTTTGAAGAAAGCGAAGTCCAATAAGAAGTTCTATGAGCTGGGTGATATATTGGATGCGAGGTCGTTGTTTAAGGGTTGATAAGGAATAGAGAGGGAAGACGAGGAAGAAGGAAGAGGGACGAGGGAAGAGTTTTCTCGCAGAGCACGCTGAGGGCGCAGAGGTTTAAGAGGAAGAGGGGAAGGATTTTGAGTTGAGATACAATAGAATTTATTGTATTTGAAATGGTAACGAAGTGACACTCGCCGCAGACTTTTGGCAGCCTTTTGGCGTTCCGAGCTGGCCACTGAGTCGAGGATGAGTGGCACTGAGGTTCTCGCAGAGCACGCTGAGGGCGCAGAGGTTTAAGAGTAAGATGGTTTTTTTGTTTTAATTTTAAGGAATATTTTTAATATTTCTAAAATGTAGCGGAGTGGTTTTCTTACGCAGGGATTTTCCGCGAAGTCGGGTCCCGAGGAAGGAAAACACGAAGCCATCGCAGAGAGGGAAGAAGGAAGAGGGAAGAGTTTTCTCGCAGAGGACGCTGAGGGCGCAGAGGGAGAAGATATAAATTAGAAAATATTTCCAGGAGAGTAATTATGAGTGAAAAAGTATACGTATTAGGTGGGGAGCAGACAGACTTCCAGAGAAATTGGTCCAAAGAAGGCAAGACCTTCATGTCCATGATGAGAGAAGTTATGATTGATGCTCTTGAGAAGGTTGGACTGGAGCC
>JAFIGA010000249.1 GCA_020831715.1 Leptospira sp.
ATGGGCATACCATTGCCTATCATTCTCTCTTCTACGTCGTCCGGATTGCCTGATACTTTATGATGGTTTAGGTGAAGTCCTCGTCTTACCCAGGGGCTTACAGTATTTCCTCGGAACAACCAAACAGTCCAAAAAAGAAAATCCTGCATGATTTTGGAATCTCGAAAATACAAATTGTGGATGGTATCGTGTTCAATCTCATGGAGTAGAGAGGCGAGGATGGCATTGGTCAAAATGGCAAACCATGCCGAAACATATCCCATTAAAAAAACAATCGTAACTCCTATCATTCCCCCTGCACTCAATAGAGTGATGGAAAGACCTATGGCATTTTGATATTTTAAAAAATTATATTTCTTTCGCAGTTCCCGATCTTCTCTTCGAATGGATTTCATGATTTGAATTTTCTTCTTTCTTTCTTCGTCGCTTCTTACTTTCATATCTTGTCTCCTTTAAGAAATACGCTACACTGTTTCGAAAAACTCTTCGTCTCAATTCATAAATTGTTACCTCCTTTCCCATAAACTTCAAGTTTGTTTTTTCCGAATTCAAAAAAACTTCCCTAAATAACAACAAAACTCTTTGCTTAAAAATGCCGAAATACAATGATTGAATTATGTCATTTGCCAATTATAGATCCTTATATTCTCGACTTCAAAATTACCGCGATATCCAATCCGTCTTGCAATGGGACAGCGAGGTTATGATGCCTAGCAAAGGTCGGGAGGCACGTTCGAAGCAATTGTCTGAGATGAGTCGATTGACTCATGAGTTGTTTACGGGAGAAGAATTCACTCGGGTTTTGGAAAGCGCTCAAGAAGAAGTGGCAAAAATGCCGGAAACCGATCCACTCCGAAACAAAAGGCTCCGTGAGTTGGATCTCATTCGCTATAGGCGAAGTAAATCTTCAAAATTACCTACTGCCTTTGTCCAGAAGCTTTCCGAGAAAACCAACCTAGCACAGGGTATATGGGAGTCGGCAAAGAAGAATCAAAAGTTTTCAGAGTTCTCTTCCACTTTGGAAGAATTGGTAAATTTGGCAAAAGAACAAGCCGACTTCTACGGTTACGAAAATGAAAAATACAACGCACTCATTGATGACTATGAAAGGGGAGCAACCGCAGATTTTCTTAATACTCTTTTCCAAGATCTAAAGAAAGATTTGATTCCCCTGATTGACGGAGCGAAGAGTCATTCCAATCCATTTGCCAAGATGGAAAAGAATGGGATGAAAGGAATTCCGGTAGCCAACCAAGAAGCATTTTGCAAAAAACTTCCATCGGCTTTAGGATTACATGAAAATGAATCCCGTTTGGATAAGAGTGCGCATCCCTTCTCTACAAGCCTAGGCCCCAAGGATAAAAGGATCACCACTCGCTATGATGAGTTGGATCCGCTTTCCAGTGTATTCGGTGTTATGCACGAAGTGGGACACTCACTCTATGAAGCAGGATTGTCTGAGATTGAAGAAGCACCCCACCCCATCGCTGAATTTCTATCTCTCGGTGTCCACGAGTCGCAATCCAGACTCTGGGAGAACCAAGTTGGGAGATCTCATGCGTTCTGGCAATACTACTACCCTATTGCTCTGGAATGCTGGAATCTTTCTGAAAAGGATCTGCCATTTGACACAATGATGAGTACAATTCGTTCTGTGTCGAAGTCCAAAATTCGAGTGGAGGCTGACCAACTAACATATAATTTGCATATCATACTTCGTTTCGAGATGGAAAGAGATTTGATTGCAGGTAAGATTGCAGTGAAGGATCTACCTGAGATTTGGAATGCCAAAATGAAGGATTACTTTGGACTCAAAATCGACAATGATGCGGAAGGCGTATTGCAAGACGTGCATTGGTGCATGGCGGCATTCGGCTATTTTCCAACATATACTCTGGGTAATATCTACTCGGCTCAACTATTTGCGGCATTTGAAAAGAAGCATCCAAAATTTCATGAACAACTGGCGAAAACTGGTGACACTTCCGAACTATTGAAATGGCTTCGGGCAAATGTCCACCACAAAGGATCAGAATTTTCCGTAGATGATTTGGTCTTTGATGCCACAGGAGAGAAGCCGAATTCTCAAGCCTTGGTGGCGTATCTAAAGGAGCAGGTTTCTTCTTAAATGTGTGGCTAAGATTTATCGAACTCCCGGGAAATTGGACACATATTGGATCTTTACATCCGGGAAGCTATTCACGATCTGCACTTTGAGGTCGGGAAAAGAATTCACAATTTGCCATTGTCCACATCTGGATGGAAAGGATGTGACTTTTTGAACCTTCAAATCAGGAAAGCTATTCACCACCTGGATTTTAATATCAGGAAATGAAGTAACATATTGGATCTTCCCATAAAGTTTCTTGCCCTTAAATGTACAATCAGCCTTATTGACATTTGCCGAGCTAAATGCTATAGGAATAAGGAAAACTAGCAGTAGTATTATTTTCTTCATCGTCTCACCATTCCTCCGGGAAATAATTAGTATCTAACTTTAGACCCATGAACCGCGGTTCTGAATGCAATATTCCTGAAAAAGTTTCAGAAAATTCCTTGCTTCCAAGTAGGTATTGGTTTTTCATTGGACAGAACTCAGTAAAAGCAATATAGAAAGTAGGTGATTATGAAACCGGAAAAGCTCCCGCTCAAGAAGCAGATAGGATATGCGATTGGTCAATTGGGTTGGTCAACCCTTGTCAACATTATTGGAATTCAATTGGTATATTTTTATATTCCTCCTTCAGATAGTGGGATTCCCAATTTCATCACCCAGACTACTTTCTTGGTAGTTCTTAATGCAATTGTTATTGTTGCGGCATTGGGTCGTTTGTGGGATGCTATCACAGATCCTATCATTGGAAATATGAGTGATAGATGGAAGGGTCCCAACGGTCGCCGAATTCCCTTTCTAAAGTTCGGTGCAATCCCTGCTGCTTTCTTCTGTGTGATGATGTTTTGGCCCATTGCATCGGGTGAGAGTTTCACGAATGTTGTTTGGCTATTTGCCATGCAGACTCTTTTCTATCTATTCCTTACTATCTATGTAACACCATTCTTTGCCCTACTTCCTGAGTTGGGTCACACTCCCAACGAAAAGCTAAATCTTTCCACTTGGATTTCAGTTACCTATGCTCTGGGAATCATTGTTGCCTCTCAGGTTCCGGGGATTGCCTCTGCTTTGCAGACGACATTTGACCTACCGGATCGTGTAACATCCATTCAATATGCAATCTCGATTCTTGCTGTGGTCTCTGCAATTTTGATGTTCTATCCGGTGATTTCAATTGATGAGAAAAAATACTGCTCAGGATCCGTATCCGATATCCCAATGTTCGAAGCAGTCAAGAAAACTTTTAAGAACAAGAACTTCATCTACTATGTAGTTGCAGACTTTTCTTATTTTATGGGAGTAACTATCTTGCTCACAGGTTTGCTCTACTATATCACTGTGCTTTTAGGATTGGAGGAAGATTTGATGGGAGTTCTATTGCCAATCATGGTAGTACTCTCGTTCTTATTCTATCCCATTGTGAATGTTCTTGCCAAGAAATACGGAAAGAAAAATCTCATAGTCTATTCATTCCTATTTATTAGTTTGATATTTTTTGGAATCTTTTTCTTAGGCAAGATTCCTGGTGTTCCCAATGTGGCACAAGCCTTCTTGCTTGTGATCTTCTATGCAATTCCGATTTCTTTCTTGGGAATTCTACCCAATGCGGTTCTTGCCGACATTGCCGAACACGATGCACTCAAAAACGGAGTCCACCAAGAAGGAATGTTCTATGCCGCAAGGACTCTGATGCAGAAATTCGGTCAGACCTTTGGGGTTTTGGTATTTGCCGGACTTACCTCTTTGGGTAAAGATGTAGGGGACGACTTCGGAGTGCGCGTCAGCGGTTTGGTTGGCTTCGTGCTCTGTTTCTTCGCAGGTGTCTATTTCTACAAATACAAAGAAAAAGAACTCATCGAAGAAACTTTGGAGTTGCAGGCGAAGTAAGTTTCCTATATTTCATGTATGGTTTAACTTTGTCAACTTCCTTTTAAATCCTGAATTAAAGGAAGAAACTATCACGCAAAGCTGCAAAGAAAAGATATTCAGGAGAGTTGCTTTGCAACTGTGGGGTGCAGGCTTGTCGGGAAACTGCCGGCATGGGGTGCTCACATACATTCGCAGAAGAATTAACAACGGAAAATACGGAATGAATGGCTTCGTCATTCTAAACGGAAAAAATAAGAGAAGAATTCAAGGGATGAAGAGGATTTTAGAGATTAAGGTGGAAGCGATTCTTATGGAATAGTCGGCTGTGTTGAAGGAGAAAAGAAAAGAGTAACAAGGATATTCGCTGCCGTTTTGAAGTCAGCGAATAACAGGATGGCTTCGTCACTTACGTTCCTTGCCAACAGGTTCACTGATTTAGATTTAGAAAGGTTTTTGTTCTGATTGCAAGAGAACTAATATCTCATGGATTATATAGCTTTTATGTTAAACGATTGATAGATTGAAATGTATATTATCAACCAAAGGAGGGGGCTCTCTGAGGCGACTCTTTGCACTTCCAAGCAAGCAACCTGGCGACATAGAGAGTCCCCGACCTTTTTTCCGTGTCGCCGAAGGCGTTTCCTTTACTTCCGTTGTTCTAAATTTTTAATCATATTCCAATCGGGATGTTATGATAGAATTCCAATGAGGATTTTAGGGATTTAGGTGGAAGCGATGTTTATGAGATTAATGCTCGCTTAGCAGATAATTAGTGCGACACAGTGTGTTCCCCCCTATTGCTGAACTTTCAATCTCCCGACTAGCAAAATAGAAACTGCAGAAAAACCTATCGCTATAAATCCAACTGTATTATAATTGACCAAGGTATGAGTACCCGGAATTTCAGATATGATCATCCCTGCAAAAAATGAAGCAAATCCCGAAGCAAGTTGTTGCACGCTGGAATTCACACTCATAAAACTTCCGCGAAGTTTTGGATCAATGGTAGCTGTGATGAGGGCAAATGCAGGAACAATGCGCCCCGATACTAAAACCATAAAGAATGTTGTGGTCATAAGAGCAATAGGCAGACTCACCTTAGGGAGATTTGTCAACACTAGAACCGGTATCCATGATAATGTTGCAACAATGATGAAGATTCGCTTTTTACCGAATGTATCACTTAGCTTTCCAATCCCATTCATAGAAAAGAAAGTGAAGGCACCACCGAATAGATAGATGTATTTCAATTCAGTCAATTCCATTCCAACATTTCCTGCCATATAAGGGGTCAAGAAGGGAATCAATGTGAACCCACCAAACATCAAGCAGGTCATGAAGGCAAATACAAACCAAGAGTTTCGACTCGCCAACACCTGAAACAAAGAATCCCAGATTGGTTTGGTTCTGTCTAGCCCCTCCAAATGAAAGCGCATCTCGGGAAGAATTTTCATTGCGGCTGGAATCAAGAGCAGACTAAAAATTCCCAGAGCTAAAAAAGGAGCATGCCATCCGAAGTTTTCGGCAAGGATCATTCCGATAGGAATTCCGATTACACTGGCAATAGAGAATGCACTCATGATCACACCGGTTGCCTTGCCCCTCCGAAAAAAAGGTATAATATCACCCACTATTGCAAGTACAACCGCTCCCACTATTCCTCCAAATCCACCGGCAATCCCTCGAGCTATGAGTAGAGTCGCATAATCGGGGGCAAAGGCACAACTCAAAGTGCCCAGACTGAATCCACCAAATACAAAAATGGTAGAAATCTTGCGATCATATCTATCCAGATAAAAAGCACCTAATAGCCCGAAGATTCCGGCACTGAAGGTGTAAACGGAAACCAGTAATCCAAACTGAGTAGAATTGATTTGGAACTCTTGCATGAAGAAGGGTCCCAATGGCATCATGATCACGAAGTCCAGTATATGGGCAAATTGCATCAACGCCAGAATAAAGATGATCCATCTTTCTTGCTTATGCGAGTGTAAATCTTGAGGACTGGAAGGGTTCATTGGGCTATATGACTAGGATTGGTCAGGCATGGTTTGAATCAATGATTTCCGGAAAAACCACCTGCGAGTTGAAGGTATAATATCAATGATTTTGGATCGGTATATTCTTGCCAAAAGCACAATACAATTAAAGAAAGGAACTATGTTCTCTATTGTTGAATACTTTTTGAAACATCCAAAAGTCACCAATATGGTGGTTATTGTAGTCTTTTTGGCGGGAATTTTTTCGGCTATGACCATCACGCGTCAGACAAATCCCAATATCTCCTATGATATCTTGGTTGTTACTACGGTTTATCCAGGGGCAAGCCCCGAAGATGTGGAGATAAATGTAACCAATAAGCTGGAAGATCAGCTTCTGGAAGTAGAAAATATAAAATCACTCACCTCCCAATCCATGGAAAATGTATCTATAATAACACTGGTATTGGATGGAGAAGCCGGAGATGTAGCAGATACCAAGACCGGAGTTAGAGATGCAGTCGCAAGAGTGGGTGATTTCCCGGAAGCTGTACGGGATAGACCGGTCATTGAAGAACTCAAGGCATCCAGCATCCCGGTTATGCAAGTTGCTGTTTTGGGATCGGCACCGGAGAGGGAGCTACGGAGTTTTGCCAAGGATCTGGAAGTCCGGCTTAGGGAAGTTCCCGGTGTGGGTAGAATTACCAAGAAAGGATATCGTAAGCAAGAGGTACAGATTCGATTGGATTCAGATAAGATGAGAAATTTTCAAGTTTCTTTCGCTGAAGTGTTACAATCAGTCCGCACCAGAAATATCCGTTCCAGCGGGGGAACCATCGAGTCATTCATAGCAGAGAAGCGAATCATTACACTTTCTGAATATGAAACTTTGGATGATGTGAGAGATCTAGTTGTTCGGAGTTCATTTGCCGGAGGCAGGCTTCGAATTCGAGATATAGCCGAAGTGAGAGAAGAATTGGAAAAATCGGATATGGCATTTCGTGCCAATCAAAACCCGGCTGTTTCTCTTTATATCATGAGCCAAGACAATGCGGATATCATACGATTGAGCAATGGATTGCAAGAAAAAATAAAAGAGTTTTCTGTGGAACTTCCGGAAGGGGTAAGAGCCGAGATCCTCTTTGATTTTTCAATCTATACAAGAATCATGATCGATATGGTTGTTAACAATGGTTTAATGGGATTTGTTTTGGTATTTTTGGTTTTGTATTTCTTTATGGATAGGAGAACCGCTTTCTGGCCTGCCTTTGGAATTCCTTTTTCCATCCTGGCAACTGTTGCCGTTTTTCCAATCTTTGGTGTTCGCTTTGAGATGATTAGCCTTGTTACCATGATTCTGGTTCTGGGGATTGTCGTAGATGATGCAATTGTGGTAGCGGAAAAGATCTACTCACTTCGCAGAGAGGGAATGAATTCCATGGATGCAGCTAGAGAGGGAGTTCGCACTATGGCAATTCCTATTTCAGCAGCTTTTTTAACTACAGTTCTTGCCTTCATGCCAATCTGGTTTATCGGAGGATTGTTCGGTAAGTTTTTATATGGCATACCCTTGGTGGTAATGCTCACCTTGGCGGCATCGCTCATCGAATCTATTTTCTTTCTGCCCTCCCATCTCCAACAGACCAAGCTAGTGGAAACTCACTCTCGAAGGCAAGAGTGGATTGCCTTGGTAATCCAAAAGTATACCCAAGCAATCTTCCATGCATTGCAGAGAAAGAAAAGATATCTAGCCGGGTATATCATTGCCTTAGTTTTACTTCTGAGCATTGGAATTGGGTTTGTGAATTTTGCCATGAACACAGACAAGGATCCTGACTTCTTTACCATCATCGCAGAAGCTCCTTTAGGAAACTCCATTGAAAGAACCACACGCTTGATGGAACCGGTGGAAGAGATGGTAATGAAAACTCTTCCTAAAGATAGTTATATGGCAATCATGACCGAAGTCGGTCACCATGATGCGATAGGCTCCATTAGCATGGGAAGGTATTCCAATTGGGCTATCATTACAATCTTTCTGAAACCGGCACAAGATAGAAATGTGGAATCGGAAACTATGATTGAGGAACTCAAGCCCAATGTAGAAAGATTGAAATCTGAATTGGGATTTGAAAAACTAGAATTAACTATGATTGATGGAGGTTTCTCAGCCGGCAAACCTGTTGATGTAATCTTTATTTCCAATGATGATGCTAATCGAGAGATATTCGAGAAAGAACTTTTAGAATTCTTGGAAACAAAAGAAGGTGTGAGCCATATTCAATCCACCAATGCACAAGGTAAGGAAGAACTTAGGCTTAAACTGAATTATGATAGAATTGCAGATGTAGGAATCACGGCATGGCAAGTGGCAGAGACAATGAGAACAGCATTCGAAGGGGTCATCGCCACAACCATTCGAAGGTCGGGAGAAGATGTTGCATACCGAGTCATGTTGGATGATTCCAAGACATTCTCTGAAAAGAATGTATTGTCCTTACCCATATCCAATAACCAAGGAAGACTCATTCCTCTTTCTGCAATAGCCCGACTGGAAAAAGCAGATGGTCCCTCAACCATACATCATGAAGCAGGGATGCGCATGGTTCGCATTACTGCGGATGTGGATTCTAAAGTTGTCTCTCCAATTGCACTGAACTCTGAGATCCGGGAAAAATTCATGGATCGAATCGGAAAGACTCCGGGTATGAGAATGAAATTCGGTGGAGAACAAGAAGAAATGATGTTGAGCATGGGAGGATTTTTCTATGCTCTCATTGTTGCTCTTATCAGTATTTATTTCATATTGGTAGTTTTATTTGATTCCTATAGTCAACCCTTCCTCATCATGTCTGTGATTCCCTTTGCTTTGGGCGGAATGTACATTACACTCTTCATGCATGGATTAGATCTAACCTTCATTGCGCTTACATCTCTTCTGGGCCTGATAGGAGTTGCAGTAAATGATACCATTGTAATGATAAGCCACCTAAATGATCATTGCAGTAAACATGGACTGACTCTCGAGAATATTGCCAATGGTGCATCTAAAAGATTTCGTCCTGTTTTGATTACAACATTCACGACCTTTGCCGGGCTTCTTCCCACCTCCTATGGATTATTTGGTGACATGCCAGATATCAGACCATTGGTTTTGATTATGGCATGGGGATTGATTTTTTCCACCACTGTGACGTTAG
The DNA here is from genome assembly GCA_020831715.1 of Leptospira sp. Lineage (GTDB taxonomy): Bacteria > Spirochaetota > Leptospiria > Leptospirales > Leptospiraceae. Next base: position 9,162 of record JAFIGA010000249.1, read on the forward strand.
GATTCGTTCCCCTGCTCTATAGTCTCATTCGAAAAGCAGGGCATAGTTTAGAGTAATCTGTATATTTATCGGTTGGAAAAAGGACATACTCCTCAAGAATGGAATCATGGAAACAGAAGTGAAACCGAATCTAAAAGAAAATTCATTCCAAGAAGCCAAGTTGGATATTTTTGGAATGACCTGTGCCAATTGCGCACTTCGAATTGAGAAAGGTCTCAAAAGTTGGGAGGGAATCGATGAAGCGCGAGTGAATTTTGCCCAGGAGACAGCTTATATCCGTTGGTCGGACGAAAAAACCTCTCAAGATCTCACTGCTAAAATCAAGGATATTGGGTATGATGCAAATCCTCATAACGATAAGAATTCTTCTCTATCTGACTCCAAACACAAAGATCATTCCCATTCATTGCGAAACCGATTTTTGGTGAGTGCAATTCTTTCCATACCTTTGTTCTATTCTATGGTATCTCACTTTACTTGGTTGGATTTCTTGCCATTGCCTGTTTTTCTCATGCATCCTTGGGTACAATTTGGTCTTGCATTTCCCGTTCAATTTATCATCGGGCTTCCCTTTTACACCGGTGCATACAAGGCACTCAAGAATGGATCTTCCAATATGGATGTTTTGGTTGCATTGGGAACTTCTGCGGCATTTGGATACAGTTTGTATCTAAGCATTCAATATGGCTTGCAATCGGGGGATATTTTCTTCCTGGATGCATTGAGTCTGGGAGCTCATGCGGCTCATTCCATAGCCGGCAATCTCCCGCCCCTCTATTACGAGACATCTGCCGTTCTCATTACCTTCATTGTTGGGGGCAAATTCCTAGAGTCCATCGCCAAGGGAAAAAGTTCCGAGGCACTTCGCGCCCTTCTCAATCTAAGACCGGAATACGCTCGTGTGAAAAAGGAAGGCGACTGGACAGAAGTTCCCATTGAATACCTGCGAGTGGGAGAGGAATTTTTGGTGCGACCGGGAGAGAAATTTGCCACAGATGGAAAGATAGTGGAAGGGGAATCCCATGTCGATGAATCCATGTTAACCGGAGAGAGCATTCCCGTTCACAAAAAAACAGGAGAACTAGTAATCGGGGGAAGCATCAATTCAGAGTCGGGTTTGGTAGTGAAAGCAACTCGAACCGGTGATGGAACCATTCTTGCCTCCATTCTCAAGACGGTAGAAGACGCTCAGAACTCAAGAGCACCCATTCAAAAAATTGCCGATCGCATCTCTGCTGTATTTGTCCCAATTGTTGTATCTGTCTCGATTGTTACTTTTTTCGTTTGGTATTTTTTACTTGATGTGGGAGCATTTGCCATTGCTCTGGAAAATGCAATTGCCGTAATTGTCATCGCCTGCCCCTGTGCCTTAGGACTGGCTACACCTGTTTCTCTATTAGTTGGATCTGGTATGGGGGCAAAAAACGGAGTTTTATTTCGAGACGCAGAAAGCCTGGAGAGAGCCGCCAAGATTGATTGGATTGGTCTGGACAAAACCGGCACTCTAACTGAAGGGAAACCCGTAGTTGTTGGATTTCATCTAGATATTCTATCAGGAGAAACATCTCTAAATGAAAATGAATTCCTCTGCTTCTTGGCAAGTCTGGAAACCTACTCGGAACATCCCTTAGCGAAATCCATTGTGAATTATGCCAAAAAAAGGGAGACCTCGATCATTCATTTTCTCAAGAATAAAATCCATCCGGGAGGAGGCCTTGAAGGCAAGGTTTCATACCAAGGCGAAAACTACAAAGTTTACATGGGCAGTGAGAAATTCCTCCATGAAATGGAAATAGACATGGATTCATTTCTATCCAAATTGCGAACAGAAGGTTCGCAAGATAATTCCCATAGTTCCCAATCCGAAGAAAAATTGAAACTTAATACTAGCAAGGTATTATCGGTAATTCTAAAAAGTAAAAATCCAATTGCTTATGCGGAGTTCAATTTAAAAGATCCATTGAAAGCCACTACTAAGTCTGCAATTTCCAAATTGATTGCAATGGGCGTCACACCCGTCCTCATCTCCGGAGACAGAAAAGAAGCAGTAGAGGACATAGCCCGGGAATTACAGATAACAGAATACTATGCTTCTTTGAAACCGGAAGACAAGATGAAGATTGTCCAAGACAGCAAAACAGCAGGTCACATGACCGGAATGGCAGGGGACGGAGTGAACGATGCTCCTGCCTTGGCAACGGCGGATGTCAGTTTTGGAATGGGAACCGGTACTGATGTGGCACAAGAAGCCTCTGATATCGTCTTGGTAAAAGGGGATCTCACACGAATTGTGTCGGCTATCCAGATCAGCCGATGGACGGTTTCCAATATCAGACAGAATTTCTTCTGGGCTCTCGGCTACAATACCCTTGGTATACCCATTGCCGCCGCCGGATTCCTAGCCCCTTGGGTTGCAGGTCTTGCTATGGCTATGAGTTCTATATCTGTGGTAGTCAATGCCCTGTCACTCAACCGAAAGAAGTTGAAGTATTGAAATCGAAAATTTCGTAGATAGATACAAATGAATCATCTAACGATTATAAATGATCCTACCGACCCAAGAGTTGGAGACTACAGTCTCTTGAAGCAGAAAGAAATCATCCGAGAGCATTTCATCGCTGATCATGAGAAGACCGTAATTCGGATGTTAGAATCCGATATAGAAGTCATTAGCTTATTTTGTGTTGAAAAATATCTGGATAAACATCGGTCGATCATTGAGGATAAACTCCCGGTAAATGTTCCAATCTATTCAGCATCAGAGCAGGTATTTCAAAATACTGTAGGCTATGCAGTCCACAGAGGATTTTTGGCAATTGGGAGAATCCCTCCGGATTGGAATTTCCCGGGAAGGTCACCCATGATAATCGCAACCAACGAAATCGCCGATGCAGAGAATATGGGTTCGATCATCCGAACGGCAACCGCATTCGGTATAGAGCAATTGATTACCGATTCCTATAGCTGCTCACCTTTTTTGAGAAGATCTGTTCGAGTTTCTATGGGAAATATTTTCTATACTAAAATTCGAAGATCCTCCCAACTTGCAGACGATCTGAAACAACTCAAATCTGAAGGTTATAAAGTAATCGGACTGAGCCTCCCACTATCGGATCGATTGCATCAAACTACAACATTGGATAAGTTTCCATTTCCGGATAAGTCATTAATTGTTCTAGGGAATGAGGCAAATGGTCTTCACGAAAATATCCAAGAAGTCTGTGACCGGTTTTTAACAATACCCATGAATCCCCTAGTAGACTCCTTGAATGTATCTCACTCCCTTGCCGTTGTGTTGGGTCAGTCTTGGATTCAGAGAAGACTCGAGTAATTTAGAACATAAGCATAATCACAACAATATTTATCATTATTTTTTCCATTTCCAAAACGTCTAAGAATCTATAAGAGAGGGTTCTTATTATGAATGATCTATCTAGCCAGATTAAAATACAAAAACAATCGCTTTTCTTGAAAACAATATCTTTATTAATAATTTATTTATTTCTGAGCTTTTGCTCTCAGTCCGAATCACCCAAAGAAGACAGTTTATCCGAAACACGAGGGGCGGGCGATATGGAATTCGAAATGATGTCGGAGGAAGCCCCTCCCCAAAGTCCGGCGTCTAAGAGGGCGAAGCCAGGCCAGTTAAAAGCACCATCAGATTCCTCAGAAAAGAAGTTGCCATCCAACTCTAATTTCAAAATTGAATTCTCACCTTTAAATCCTGATATAGACAGGCTTCTAGAATACACAGTGAAACTGGAATTTGAATCCTCAGATTTTTCTGAGACAAGAACTAAGTTGTATAAATTTGCAGGTGAGTTTGGGTTTTTACAATCCAGCTACGATACTTTTCACAAAGGAAAGTCGCTTCATGCAACAATTTGGGTAAAAAAAGACAAACTCTATGAATTTCTATTGGTTGCAGACGAATTAGGAAAACTCCGATCAGAAGAAATCAATACAGTAGACCTCACTTATGATAATTTTCAAAAAGAAATAGAACTCCAAAGAGAAAGTATCAGGGGCAATAGAAGAGCGAAAGCACTATCGGCAACAGATACCAAGACCTATGCAGAACGAGAAAGACTGCTCTCGGAATCGGAAGAAAAAGAAGACGAGGCAAAAAAAGAAAAATGGCAGATCCAAGATCGTGTAACATGGGCAAAGGTAAATATACAAATCATCGATCCTAAACTAGAAAACCAAATTGCTATTCCGGACTTTACATCCATTTTCTATGATTTTGCTTCTGCACTTTTATATATACTTTATATAGGTATTTATCTTGTGCCATTCGGATTATTGGGATGGTTGCTCTGGAGAAAAACCAATCTTTTTACCAGAAAGAAGACTGATTGATAAATTCTCTCGATCATCCTTTTTGGACTTTCGAAGAAATGCTTAGGGAAAGTTATTTTCCCGAATAATTCAATGCCGGGGTCTAATAATTAGTCTTACTTAGGAGTCATTTTATGAATCTATTCCATTCGAATTCTTTTTTAATATCAACATTGACTACCGGAATGCTAATGTCTTGTGGAGGAACGGATGGTCGCGACTTTTCTCGAGTTGCTGATGCAGGGGTTGAATGGAAAGCCGTGAAAGAAGGGCACCAATTCGTTAAGCCATCCAAAGATGATTTGAAAAAGAAATTGAATCCCATCCAATACCAAGTAACTCAGGAAAATGGAACAGAGCGTCCATTCTCCAATGAATATTGGAATCATAAAGGAAAAGGAATCTTTGTGGATATCGTATCGGGTGAGCCACTTTTCAGCACAACCGATAAATTTGATTCGGGGACAGGATGGCCATCATTCACAAAACCCATCCAAAATTCTTTGATTGTTTACAATGAAGATCGAGCTCATGGAATGACTCGAGTGGAAGTTCGATCCAAGCTAGCCGATAGCCATTTGGGACATGTATTTGAAGACGGACCGAATCCGACCGGGCTTAGGTTTTGCATCAACTCAGCTTCTCTGAAATTCATCCCCCTAGAGGATTTAGACAATGAAGGTTACAGCGAATTCAAAAAATTATTTGAATAATAATTTAGATCACAAAAGGCATGGTTTTTAACCCGGTGGGATATGAATCTTGTAAGCCTTCTGAATAGAATCACCTTTCCATTTTTCTTGGAACTGAAGTCTTTTAATCTTGTAGGATTTCTGGATTTCAAGCAATTTCTTTTTTATCGATTTCAGTTCAAACAAATCCTCTGAGATTACAATATCTCCTGCATAGGCGAATCTTTGGAGTTTCGATGCAAAATTGACTGTATTACCAAAATAATCAATACCGTTATTGAAGTTCACAGCAAGGCAATTCCCATAATGGATAGAGATTCGAATTTTTAATAGATCAGAACTCTCCTTACTTTGGAAGAACTCTTGTGACTCCATAGCCGCATTGATTGCATTCACCTGATCGGAAAAGGATGCCATGACAGAGTCACCAATTGTCTTGACAACAACACCATCATTTTCCTCCATCACTCGATAGATTTCTACAAAATGTTTCCTAACTTCAGAAAATGCTTTCGAGTCTCCATGATTGTGATATAATTTTGTTGAACCAACTATGTCGGTAAATAGTATAGTTTGCACGCCGATATCCAATGTGATCCCTGATTCGATATATTCTTCCGAGAATAGATTTCTAAATTCTCGAAAGTTCAAAAGATCTCCCGGTCTAAGGGCGTATTGATCTTCCTCACGGGATTCGATTATAAAGGGAGTCAAATAGTCGTTAGAATTTTTGATTTGAAAATGCAAATCATGAGAACTATACTTTATGTCTAGGTTTTTTGAAGTTTCTAATTCTATTTTTAATTCAGATCTTGATTTTAATATATCTTCTGATTCTGTTTCAATATCATTGATCTCCAATAAGCCGTAAGATTTGTCATTGCCGGAACGAATGCGATAGATTCCATCATTCAATGTTAGATTAGCATCGTATATGGAATTGGGTTCCAAATACTTCTGAAAGTAAATATGTTTCTTGGTAGCAGGTTCAGCGGCACAGAAGAATCTTTTTTGGACTTGGCGAATGGATGGATGTATATGGAAAGTGATTTCAATTGCATTAAGCGAACTGGTGGAAAAGTCAATATCACATACATCACAATTCGCATCACTGGGAATATCTCCCAAGTTTTTAAGTTCTTTTCTCACACCCCTGCAATGCGGACAAACTATGTCCCAAGACAAAGTAAATAACCCATGTTTGCATCCATACAAAGCCAACTTGAGTATTTCTTGATAGTCCTTGTTCCATTCCTGAGCAATCTTTTTCACTTGGATGCGAAACAAATCGTTTTCCGAATCCATCAATACCTTGCGAATCATGCGATCCACTAAATTGGCATCATTCCCATCCAAGATTAATTTCTTTCGGATCTCCTGAATGGAAGCCGAGTATTTTCCTATTGGCAATTGTTGTGAATTTGATTTAGAAGAAAACGAATTCACAGACATGCCATTATTATGATGTTTTTTTGCTTGGATTTCATCAACTATTGCTTTTAAAACTCTTTGGTAGTCTTTGAGAATTTTTTTCATCCCTATTTGGAGAACTATTTTGCCCAACCAATTTCGAGGAATCCATCCAAAATATACATATAGTCTTGTTTCATTTTTCGAGACAGGATTAAATATATACCGAGTTCGCACATAGGTTGCAAATCCCTTGGAATAGATTCTGGCATTATTTAGAGTCTTGCAATATTCCCATTCCCAAGGAACTTCTTCCCATTCCAATTGAAAGCCGGCATTCTTAGATCTCCCATGAAGTTTTCCGTCTCGCTCTTCATATTGCATGGGAGGGAGACCCATACGTTCATTGAAGGAGGAAGTATCAATTAGTATATCCCATAATTCTTCAATGGAAGCGTTCAGATGGAACTCCCAAAAATAGTCCAATGGTTGGTGAAAATTTAAATGGCTTTCACTCCACGAATAAACGGTTAAAAATTCTTCGAGGGATGTGGGGGATTGTTCAGACATACTGTAGTTTTTAGACTCATTTACACAACAGAGTAAAGCAAGTTCTAAGGCTAATCACAATTCATTTTTTCATACCAATTCGGAATCTCTTCCTTTTTATAGTCGTCGGGAAAATATACTTCTCTTTCCAAAATAAAGTTCATGATCTTGTGATTTTCATCCTGATGAGGATTCCTGAGAAAACCATGATAGATTTTGGCTTTTTCCCATTGAATTCCAATTCTTTCTTCATAGAAGCCATTTCGATATTTGGGAATTTCTTCACGATCTCCCAAGTCGTCAACAGAGTAAAAATCCAAACGATTCATATCAAAATTGCCATGATACCCAAATTGGGTATGCAATACTCCATCGCTTCCAATTCTATAAATTCTTCTAAAAATATTCTCTCTTTCTGTCGGCTCTCCATTCTTACAATTATGGACGATGAGAACTCTACCCTCATAGCCCTGAGGGATTAGAATATTTGCATAAGGAGCTTCCCAATAGATCAGAAAACCAAACAATCCAAGGATAGGAATGATTCCCAAAACTTTGAATTTCTTGGATTCATATTGTCTCATCTTGCTGAGAAATAAAAACCCGGCACCGACCAATGCAAGGCTCATTCCTACCAAAGCAAAGAAGCTAAGAATGAGCGGAATACCCATAATGAGATATAAAATTCCAAAATAGAAAAATGAGTTTTTGATCTTTGATTTTTTCTTATCATAAAAATATAGGATAGCTGCAATGGTAGTGGCAAAAATCAGGATCAACAAAAAGAATAAAATCATACTTTTTTTAGACTCTAATTTTTTTAAAAGTTCATAAACAAATGTTCCTCCTGAGTCTAATTTAGTGTTCTATCTATCATTTTCTTCTTTCAATCCCGGGTTTCCTATGCAATTCTGGAGATATTGTAGTTAAATATCTTATGAAATTAATTTCTAAAATATTCCTTCTTGTTTTTTATATTTCCCTTCATGGAAGCTGTGCCAATGATCCAACCGAAACCCAGCAACCCATACAAAAACAAGAATTGCCACCTCGTATAACAGTCCCAAGAGATGAGGCACTCTTTCGACAAAATGGTTGTGAATCCTGTCATGGTAAATACGGCTCCGGAGATACAACCGAGAATGCGGATCGAAAATTTCCTAATGGAATCCCGGATCTTCGAAACAAGAAAGAATACAAATATGGAAGTAGTCTTTCGGCAATCTCTAAAACCATTCGTAATGGAATACCCAATACACAGATGAGACCCTACCAACATTTAAAAGAAGAAGAAATTAAAACGATTGCAAAATACGTTCTAGAACTCCAAAAGATTCGGTAAATCCAAGCTTATAAATCAATTTATGTTATTGACAATTAATTGCATATGCAACAATGTTGCATTTATGAGCATTTCAGCAATCTCTCCTCATTCTCATCGAATTCAAATAAAAGACCTTTCCTCAAAAACTCTAAAAAGAATCCAGGATTCGAATTGCAATCTTGTTATTTGGGAAAGAAAATTGAGCGATTCACTTTTGGAGTATGTGCAAAACTTACTCTACTACTCTGATTTTCGGTCCTTGAAAGTCGTGCACGATGATTTGGAAAATCTCTATCATTCACTGCCTCTCGCCGAGCAAAGAGGACGCCTCGATTTCATTGAAGATATAATCATGCTTTTCTCTCTCTTTCGAGATGCTACAGGATTTAAAAATCCTTCCATTCATTTGACAACTATATCCAATATGCAATGTCCACTATTCCATGTAGACTTCAATCAGATCCGATTGCTCTGCACGTACAATGGACCGGGGACCCTCTGGTTAGATGAGGAGAACTCCGATCGTTCTCATTTAGGTTGTGGACACAATGACCATGTCGTGAGAAATATGGAAAAGATTCATGAAGTGGGAACCGGTTCCGTTGCCCTGTTAAAGGGAGAAAGATACCCGGGAAATGGGGGCTATGGTATAGTTCATAAATCGCCTGAGGTTCCAACCGGAACGAAGAGATTGTTTCTAAGAATAGAGAGTTAGGGAAAAAATGAATAATACTAATTCTGAGTTTGATGTCATTATAATTGGTGGAAGTTTTGCGGGGCTTTCATCAGCATTGAGCCTAGGTCGCTCGTTGAGGAAAGTTCTTGTTGTGGATTCAGGAAAACCTTGCAATCGGAATGTATCCCACTCACATAACTTTTTGACCCATGATGGGGTGGCACCGGCTGAAATTCGTAAGCTTGCTTTGAAAAATTTGGAAGAATACAATACAGTTCAAGTTATCGATAATGAAGCAATCCATTGCATGGGAGAGAACAATCATTTTAAAGTCGAGCTAAGTTCAGGAAATGTTGTTACGGGTAAGAAATTACTCTTTGCAACAGGCGTTAAAGATATAATGCCAAATATCGAAGGATTTGCCGAATGTTGGGGAAGGTCAATATTTCATTGCCCATATTGTCATGGCTATGAGATCCGAGAGAGTAACTTAGGTATTATGGCGAATGGAGATTTTGGTTTTGATTTCGCAAGACATATTAACAATTGGAGCAAGAATCTAAAAATTTTCACCAATGGTAAGGCAACATTCAATTCAGAACAACTTCAAAAATTAACGAAAAATAATATTAAATTAGCAGAAAAAGAAATCGGAAAAATCAATCACAAGAATAGTAAATTGCAATCAATTGTTTTCTTGGATGGAACAGAATGTAAACTCGATGGGTTATTTGCCAAATTACAATTCGAACAACATTGCAAGATTCCTATAGAAATGGGATGTGAGATAGACGATTTGGGTTATATTAAAATTGATGGCTTCAATCGAAGTACCATTCCCGGAGTTTACTCCGCAGGTGACAATACAACAATGTTTCGATCTCTTGCCTATGCCATATCGGAAGGAAACAAAGCAGGAGCCATGGTGAATCGAGAGTTGATAGAAGAGAGTTTTTGAAATTCGGACATTGACCTGAATACTCTTGACAGGAAATTGTTATCATTCTTTAATAAGATTGAGTCTCATTGTATTATTTTCAAATAGGTCAAGAACATTATGAAAACTAAGTACATAGTTTTTGAAGCCGGAAGTGGTGTAGGGTTGGAATTTGTCAAAAAACTATGAGAGGAAGACTATCTCTGATCTACTCATCTCCCTTATATGATCTTGCGTCCGGGAGGGCTTGTCTCAGAGCCTGCAACCGGTAAGGCGGATAGTTCAATGGTCGGAAAAACACTCTGCCTGGTGGATAGGACTCGATAAGATTCAATATGGAAAGCTTAGGAGTGTTGCTTGATCTTTACCCTAAGCTGATTTAAATTGAATTAATTTATTGCAACTTAGTTGCATTTGAATATATTGGTAATTACTATAGGTTTATATCCCAAAGATTAGTCATTTATTTAGCTATGGTTGGTTACTATCCGATTGAACACTCAACATCTCCCCCTACTATCAATTCTTATTCTGACATTCGCCCCGTTAGTAGGGGGAGTATTTTTCTTTTTTCTGCCCACCAAAAGTAAAATTATTGTTAATTCTATATTAGCTCTTTCTCTAGGAATTTTTCTGGGACAACTATTTTTGCATCATATACCCGAATGGTTGCATTTCAGTAAGAATATCAATCCCTTCCAAAGTAGTATTTTCTTAGGATTTGGTGTATTGGTTCTTATGGGTTTCGAGTTATTACAAGAAGTGATTTTTTCCAAGCATGATGGAGGAGAAACTTCTTTCCCAGTGACGATTTTATTTGGGAATTTTTTTCATAGTTTGATGGATGGAATTCTTGTAGTTTATTCTTTCCAACTAAGTGTAGAAGTCGGTTGGCTCGTATGTGTTGGTATCCTAATGCATGAGTTACCGAAGAGTATATCTTTTATCTCTATCTTTGTATATTCTGGAATAGGAAAAATAAAATCGACTTTCTTTGTTTTTATTTCTGGTATGGGAATTTTATGGGGAATGAGTCTTGGCAAGGTCATGAGTTATTTAAAAATTGATCATGCTGATAACGTGTTTCCTATTTCAACAGGAATTCTTTTGTTTCTAGCCTTAAGCAAAATCTATCCTGAAGTTCGATCAAAGACGAAAGGCGAACTTCTCATTCCTTCCTTATTGTTTTTCTTTTTAGGTTTGGGAATCGTGTATACAATTCGAAATTTTTTCTCCGGAGGCTATGAATGATTTGGAATGTTGATCCTGTTATAATCGACTTTGGTATAGTGCAACTGCGTTATTATGGAATTTGTTGGATGCTTGGGCTATTTTTAGGATTGTGGATGTCTAAAAAAACCTCTATTGTCCAATCCATTCCCGACAAAAAATTGGATCATTTATTTTTAATTATAGTGATAAGCATAGTTATATTTGCACATTTAGTGCATTTGGTATTTTATGAGCCTTCATCATTTTGAAAGGATCCTATTCGTATTATAGAATTGGGATCGGGGCTTGCTTCTCACGGGGGGCTGTTGGGTTTGATTCTTGCCATTGGTTGGTTTGCATGGAATGAGAATCTATCTTTTTTAGCTTTAGCCGACGTGGTAGCTTTTAGTGGGGCTTATGCAGGAGGATTCATTCGGATTGGAATTCGTTAAGGTGTATATGAGTGAATTTGAATCAGAGGGTGGTTTTACAATGGGCCAATTTCTAAGTCTACCTTATATCGCTTTATCTTTGGTTATTCTTTATAGAATTTTTAAAAGAAAGAAGGAGATCCTAGCATGATGAATTTTACTAAAATGCTTAGCAAGGCTTGTCTTGTTCTTTCTTTTTTCCTCATCCAATACAATTCCCTTCTCCCCAAACCGGTTTTAGAGAAAATCTGGATTACAGAGAAGAAATGGATCATAGAAGAGATCAATCAAGAAAACTCACCTTTGTTTCCGGGATGGGAGAATATACAAGAATACGATTCAGGAGATTGTCCCAAATGAAAAATCTTACCACTCTTCAAAAAAATAGTCACATTCCAGAACCAAGTAAATATTTTGACTGCAATGGAAATATGCCGATTACATCGGAAGAACGAATTGAGATGATTGAAAATTTAGAGAATAAATTCATTGAAATATTTGACATTCTTAGGGTTGATCGCAATGATCCCAATAGTACAGATAGTCCAAGAAGAATGGCGAAAATGTGGGTGAAGGAGCTTTTTAAAGGACGTTTCGAACCTCCTCCGGAATTAACCGTTGTATGATTGCTCGGGGAGTTGGAGAGTCAGAAGAGAATTCTTCTACAATTACTTCAGTTATGCGAGGTAAATTGGTAGATGATTTCAATTTAAGAAATGAATTTACGAATCTGATTAGTTAATTTTAAATTGTATCATATTATGAAAAGAGTTACATTCTATATTGCGCTGTTTGGATTGATCTTACCGATACATTTTTTAGATTCCAATCCGGCACACAAATCTATCCGACATATACCGGAAATTAAATGGACTGGGATCCGATCTGGATCATTGCAACCGTCACAATCATGAAAAAGACCATGACCACGAAACAGTTGAATTGAATCTCATCGTAGAAGGTAGGCAGGCTTTCATTCAGCACAGGTTCCCGGGAAGTATCTTCCCCGGTTTTGAGAGACCTGTAAGGGATGCAGGAGATGGGAAGATCTGGCAATAAAAAATACCACCAGAAGAAATTAGAATGGAAAGTAATCAACTAGCAATCCAAATACGAGATCTTCGTGTTTCTTACACCGGAACAGAAGATATATTAAACATTAAGGAATGGACTATTCCTTCACGAACTAAGCATTTTCTTTACGGAGCTTCCGGTTCAGGTAAATCCACACTACTCTCTGTTGTCTCCGGAATATTGTCGCCAAGTTCAGGTGAGGTGTTTATTGGAGGAACCCAATTGAACAAACTCAAATCATCAGAGCGAGATAGATTTCGAGGCGAAAATATCGGATATATTTTTCAACAATTCAATCTAATTCCCTATCTTTCTGTCTGGGATAACATCAATCTTCCAATGGTTTGGAACAAAGACAGAAAGAAAAGACTACGCTATCCGTCTGCCAAGGAAGAAATTCGCTACCTAGCCATACAACTCATCCAGACTGGTTTGAAATCTTCTTTTACGGGAACCATTAGTAAAACCGATCTTATAGTGGGAGCTAGATCGGGATCCACGCAACTTTTGCTCTATTCTGTTTTCCATATTGGCAATCCAACCCAAAATATATCGTATTCTGTTTTTAAGAAATATGAATCTCATCCTTCCGTGTCTTGGATGATTCCTATTAGTCTCGGGGATAGTCATAAAGGATACAGAGTGGTCGGAACCGATGAAAGATTTTTCCAGCATTATAAATTCCGTGGAGGGAAATCCCTCTCTATGCAATCCGGAAAATGGTTAAAAAACAATTTCGGTGTTGTCTTGGGAGCAGATATTGCTGAGAAATTGGGTTACAATCTCGAGGATGAAATCACTCTCTCCCCTGGAATCTCCCAAATGAGTTTCCAGGAACACAAAGAAAATCCTTTTCGCATAACCGGTATATTAAATAAGACATTTACTCCGGTAGATCGATCCCTCTACGTTTCATTAGACGCCATCGATATAATGCACGACGTAAAACCCAATCCCAAAAGCAGACAGATTACTGCTTTTCTTCTAGGGTCAAGATCCAAACTGCAAATCCTGAACCTGCAAAGAGAAATTAACACTTCCAAAGAAGAACCTCTGCAAGCCGTTCTCCCCTTGATTGCTCTGAGTGATATATGGACGATTGTAGAAAACTTAGAATTGGTATTTACATTCCATATACTGTCCCAGGGATGAATGCAATTTTCTACAGTTACATAGGCATCATACTCGCAGGTATTTTTTCACTCTTACCAGCATATCTATCTTACCGATATTCATTGCAAGATGGGCTGAGCCAGAAGGAATAAGTAGTCGTAGCAAATTTAGGAACTATATTAATCATAATTTCAATATAAATATTGAAATTTATTATATTTTTTAAATTTTAACATTGTTTTTTCAAGTATTTTATTTAAAATATAAACCAACATCGATTGGTATCAATCTACCCCTTCCCTAACGGAAACGAAAGACACTCTTACTTGATGGCAGATGTTTTAATCTCATGGATATTTGAAATACCTGTTTTTACTTGGGGAAAAACTCTGGGTATGACAGATGTGGATATCCGAAAAACTTATATAAATGCACTGCAAGATGCGGACAATGGTAGATACCAGAGATTAATTGAATTCTCTAGAAGCTAAAATTTATCAAATAATAATTTATTTATAAAAATCACGCAACTCATCCAGTTCTTGCTTAAATTTTTCGACGGCATTTTTCGGACTGACCAAACGAGCATATTTTCCATAATTAAATAAAAGATCGAATAGATCTCTTTCCCTATGGGTTTCCAATTGTATAACTTTCCAGCCCTTTGTGGATACAGATTTTTCCAATTCTTTAAACAGAATATTTTCTGTGTGACGAAGAAAATCCAAATTTTGTTTCGCTATCTCAATTTCATATACAACTTTTTCCTTTTGGAATCTGGCATTGGGATCTTCTTTACGAAAACGAGTATAATCAAATTCTTCAGCGTCATCTTCAGGTTCAGAAATAATAATTTGCCTTAGGTCAGATTGAACATTTTTAATTTTACTGATTAGGAATGACTTTGTTTCTCCATCTCTCAAATCTTTAGCTATTAAACTAAGTTTATACTCTAAAATCACAATGAGATACGGGATTACTCTTCGCCTTTTTTTTTCACCACCCATAACTTTTTCGTAATCGAATTCCAAAACTACTTTTCGTTGGATAGCATAACGACACAAAACAAAAAAATACAATACGTCCCCATTGGGTTGCCAATTTCGAACAACAAGTTCCAACGCCTCATCGCTATAAGAATGAACAAAATCTTGAAGATAATCTCTGCATATTTTTATGATGGTCATTGGCTTTTCTTCGTAATTTGCATCCAGATATTTATCTTGGAAACTTACCGGGATTTCATATTTTTTGGAAAATTCTTTCAAATATGGTTCATAGCGTTTTCGTAATTTTTCGGTTAATTCAGTTTTTGTTTCATTCTTAGTGGCTCGAGAAAAAATCTCTGTATCATCTGATAAAGTATCATTTTTTCTGCCATTAGCTGAATGCAATTCATCCAAAAAAAGATACAATTCTCCTGCTTTCATGGGCAATTTTTGATCTTGTGAATGAATACTTTTTTCTTCAATACCTTTTCTGGCTTTTATTGCTACTTGTTCTGACCGAGCCTGGTAGGGTTTGAATATCCACTCACGCGCGAGGGCAAATGTTTCGATAGCGATGGTATTTGGAATGATTTTCTTCTGAGGCATATTATATAGTCTTTTCTAGAAATATATCTTATCTTAGCATGAAACAATGTCAAGATTTATTAAATAAGAGGATCAGGAAATATATCCAACATCTCTTCTTCGGCTAAATCCAAATAACTCATGTCTTGACTCATGAGATAGGTATGAATCCCTCCCTCATAGATGAGAATGATCTTTTTGGAAATACGATGCAAGTTGCTATCTTGGGGAATTTTGCCGGCATTGCGAAGACGCTCTAAAAATTCATAGAATACATTTTCCCAGTTTTTTACAAAATTGTGAACTCGAAGTTGGAATAGATCCTTATCACCTAATGTCTGTATGGCAAAATTTGCAAAAGGACATCCGGCAAATCTCGGACCTTGGAACAATTTTCGATTGAAGCTCATCCAATAACGGATGAATTCATGATAGTTTTCAAATCGATAGGATAGCTTCCTGGAATTACGAAGGATTCGGTCTTCCTGAAAGTTTAAATACTCCTCTGCTAGATGATTCTTATCGCGAAAGTATTGATAAAAACTTTTCTTGTAAGTATTAGATTCTTCGATAATATCTCCCACATGGGTATTGGGAAAGCCACGGAGATAGAATAACTCCGCGGCTTTTTTAATGATTCGTTTCTTGGGATTGGGCCTAACCCTCATATCTCTCGATGAGCATAGAACCGGCAATTCCACCGTGAGCACAAGCAGTGATCACAACTCTTTTCGCAGCAGAATCCGCTTTGAGATCCATGATCGCATTCGCAATGAGTCGAATTCCTGTGGCACCGAATGGATGACCGATTGCGATAGATCCACCGTTCGGATTGACCTTCTTCGCATCGAAAGCTTCTTCCCATTTCCAACCTGTATCTTGTTGGATCTGTTCCAATGCTCCCACTGCGGTTGCGGAAAATGCTTCGTGAATTTCCACATAATCAATGTCAGACATTTTCAATCCTGTGTCTTCCAATAATCCGGTAGTAGCTACAGCTTGACCGATTCCCATGTTGTTGGGGTGTACACCCTTCATCTTCCAACCGGACACAACTGCCTCAATTGTAAGTCCGAGTTCCTTTGCCTTTTCCACAGTTGTCACAATCACACCTGCCGCTCCATCGGAACGAGGGCTCGCATTGAATATGGAAACAGTTGGTCCGTGAGTTTTCTTCAAGTCACTGGCATATTTTGTTTTGAATTCTTCAAATTTCATATGCGGGTTGTCAAATAGCAACATAGCTTTTGCCATACGTCCCGGATTTTCTACAAGTCCTTTTCGTAAGCCCACTGCTTCATCAATCTTAAGTTCGGTTCCATCTTCGTCTTTCATGGGAATGATGTAGGGATCATACTTTCCTTCATTGGATGCTTCGAGTGCTCTTTTGAAAGATTCGAAAGCGAATTTATCTTGAATCTCTCTGGACAATCCGTAGTTCTGTGCTACGATTTCAGCAGTCACCTGCATACCGTAAGAAGTTTCTCCATCACCCAGACCA
The DNA here is from genome assembly GCA_020831715.1 of Leptospira sp. Classification (GTDB taxonomy): domain Bacteria; phylum Spirochaetota; class Leptospiria; order Leptospirales; family Leptospiraceae. Next base: position 25,996 of record JAFIGA010000249.1, read on the forward strand.
TCTTCCAATGTATCACGGAGCTCGACTCCTTCGGGTAGATTGTCCGGCAATAATTTATTGAGTTTATCCAAGGAACCGGACTTTTTGTTGATCCGTGCATTCTTTACAACGAATGGCATAGATGTCTGGGACTCTTCTCCGATGGCTAGAATTACTTCTGCTTCACCTAATGTGATTCTACGGCAAGCTTCTGCAACCGCTTCCATCCCGGAGACACAGTTGTTGGCAACAGTGATACAAGAGATTTCATCCTTGAGACCGATCAAGTTAGCGATTACTCTTGCGGAGTTAGGTGCATTGGCAAATCCCTCGCCCACTACCACTCCATCGATCTTGTCCTTGCTGATTCCACTTTTGGCAATGATGTCTTCTGCTACAATTTTACCAAGATGTTGGCCGGGGTACTTTCCGAGCGCTTTTGCAATCTGGGCAAATGGCGTTCTCCTCGGTGTGCAAATGGCTAATTTTTTTTCTAATTTCATATAAAACTCCAATCTAAGTGTTCGATTCGGCTCGCATCTGCCATTCGGCAAAAATAGACGAACTCGTCTACTCCATGGTTTTAAAGTAGACGTTGGTGTCTACTTTTTTTTGGAACTGATGAACCCTTCCGATTGGTTTCAAAATTTTAAAATTTTGAATTGCAATAGTTATTCCCTGAAATTACAATTAGTATAAAGAAAGGAGTTATTGCATGAAAAATATTTTATTAGGTCTATCTACTCTATTATTAGCAGGAAGTATAATCGCCGGTCCCACTTCCAAAGATGCAAAGGAAATGCACGAGTATTCCAAAAAGATTTGTGCTAAAATGAGTGAGTGCGTTAAAAAACAAATGGCAAATATGCCAGCCGAACAGAGAAAAATGATGGAAGGAATGTTTCCGACCGGGGACATGTGTACCCAACAATATATGGCTCACACTTCGGCAGGCTCTGATTCCGATTCCGGAAAGAATGATCGTAAGATCACCAAGGAAGAAATGGAAGCAATGAAAAAATGCATGAAAGATATGGTTGCGACTTCTTGTGAAGAATTGATGTCAGGAAACCAACCCAAATCTTGCGAGAGATTCCAAGATTAAATAAATGTTTTTAGAGGAAGGGAAGTTGATTTGAGAAATTCAAGTGTACATCATCAGTTTAAAAAATTCATAATTACTTCTTTTCTGTCGTTTGCGCTAGGTTTATATTTTGTCCCGGTGAATGCTGTGTTTGCACAAGGCAATGCGATTCGAAAAGAATCCAAAATTGGAAATGCCAAGGAAACTTACGAATCCATTCTGAGTAGTAAATGGCTCCAAGAAAAAAAAGATTTGGGCAAGCATCTGGCTGGATTTGAAAAGAAATCTCATGAGTATATACTTAAGCTACTCGATGATAAAAACTATTGGAACAGATTGTCCGGTATTGAATCGGCTGAAATTGAAAGTAGCCCGGATATTCGAAAGAAGATTTTTTCACTCTACGAATCCGACCATATGACAAGGTCGGCTACCCAGGATTTAATCACCAAACAATTCATAAATTATGAAAGAAGATTTTTGAATCTTTTGAAAAATACCAATGATGAGAAAAAGAGGAAAGATTTAACCCTTTTGATTCCGATGCAGATTCCGAATCTAACAATGATGCAAATGGAAGAAGACCTAAATTCAAAAAATATAGGTATTCGAAAAGTGGCTTTTCAGGCACTTTCTCTTCGGATCAAATCCCATCCTAATCCGGAGGGACTAGACTCCAGATTGCGATCCTATATCAAAGATCCTGCAATGAAAAGTACAGTTTACAAGCATATTCAAAAAAACGGAACCAAGAATGATTTAGACATTTTTCTCTCTGTTTTGGAAGATCCCAAAAGTGAATTCGCAGACAATACTACAGCACTTCGAGCACTCAAAAAATGGGGAAGTGTTGAACAAGAAACCAAGGTCTACCAAAGAATTCTGAGTCAAAAGCCTGTGGACGAGAAGTTGGCATATATAGCTATTCAAATCTTTCCGGATACAAGATCGGACAAAATTCAAACTCAACTCTGTCAATTGTCCAAAACTTCATCATCCCAAGATCTCAGATTGGAATCTGCATTAGCACTGATTCCATATAATGATAAAAGAAATATCCCCTGTTTTGAAAGAATTGCAGAAGAAACTTTAGAACCATCTAGGGCACCCAACATAGTAGATGCGGCAGCGGTCGTGCTGACTTTTGGTATTGCAGGTTTTCACAAAGCAAAAATTGAAAGAAACAGAAGAAGTAATTTTGAGACAAAACAATCTCGTATAAAAAGCCATTTGATTCACTTATTAAAAGAATAACAACTATAAATCAATTCAAATATTTGAATTGTCCATTTAAATTAAAAAATTATTTCTAATATAATATCTGTGAAAATTCAAATTTTAACAATATGAGGGAATTATATTTTTGACAAAGCAATATACTTTGAGTAAGATGATCCCATAGAGTTTTCTTCGATGAAAAAAGTAGTTTTCCTCTTATTGATTATGTCCCTTGGAAATTGTAAATTTCCCACTTTGGAAAAATCCATACTCGAACTCCTAAGTCTTCTCCAATTCCAAGAAAACCAACAGACATTTTCTCTAACTGTGCAGGTTTCGGATCTTTTGGGTAGTGG
>JAFIGA010000254.1 GCA_020831715.1 Leptospira sp.
TAGTTGAACAAAAGACACACAATGAAAAAAACATATTTTTCAGACCTGTCCAAAATGCAGAAAATGGTGTTACCATACTAAATCTCCTTGGTTTGTGATTCTTGAATATTTTATAGTTTTAAAAAATTTTACTTTGAACAATTCCAACCACCGTACCATGTATTCGAATTACCGCTAGTCCATCTTCCCACCAATAGCTTGTTTTGTTTCTTGAATTCAAATTTTCCCCTCGAATTATCTCCTCTTTGTTGCCAGTTTCCGGTATAAGTGTTCTGATCTTCTCCACTTAAAGATCCTGTAACTGAACCATCCAAATAGGTATAGCTTCCTTTTAGGCTATTGACATTTGGCTTTTCCAAAGTTAGAAAACCATAAACGCCACAATTATAACGACCAGACCATTCTGTATCAGATTGTACTTCATTATTGGATGTATTGATAGTTACTGGTGATGGTGGTGCTTGTTGGGTTACCTGCGGGGGTATGTAGCACGTATAGTAGTCTTCCGGATCCAGCAATTTGACTAAAAATTCTCTTTCAGATTTGATATCATTTGATTTGCTTGTATTGCAAAAATTGTTGTGGCAGTCAAGATGTCTTATTGGAAATAGAATCTCGTCATTCTCTAGTTTCTTGTCCAAAATATCGCGGATCATTACTACTCCATATTTGCCAAATCTTTCTGCAATGAACTTAAGTCTTACCGGCTTCGTCTTACTCAGATAAGGAGCTAAGGAAAATGATCGAGCTTCGACGGGGGTGCTGGTATCTAAAACGGCTCTACCATCAATTAACACTCTAATTCTTGCCTGGTCTCTAATTGTGTAGTTGAATGTTAAATCTTTGTTGATTAGGGTAATCATTTCAGAATCATCAACATTTTGTTTACCGGGATAGATTCTTCTAATAGTCGCGTGATCACCTTTGCTTAAAAATACATTACGCAAACTAGGTTTTCCATCAAGAAATACATTACCTGGTATAGTATAGATCATAATGGAAGATTTGTCAAATTCACTCCAATCATAGCGTTTGCTGGTTTTTAAATTAAAAATATTATCATCCAAAAATTTTCGGGAATAGCCGTATGAGTTTTGAAAAAATCTGTAAGCTTCTTCACGATTTAGGAAATTTCTAATGTTTGGATTGTTTTGTTCATGATAGAGACCAAGGCTGTGACCGAATTCATGTAATATTACACGGGAATCCAAGCATTCTAGTCTCATTGCAGGTCTGTTGTCCGTAAAACCTGCACCCAATAAAGCTGTTCCGCAGATACCCTGTCGTCTTTCATGGGGTGCCTGGATGTGAATGTTAATGGATTGAGCATTACCGGTTTTTCGACCTTTGTGAAAATGAAATTTAAAGTTTCCGTATTTTTCCCACTCTCTGGCATAATGCTTTATTACAGCCTTTGTTTCTTTTGTTCCATTCAGGAAATAAACCGGGATTGTATCTCCTGCCTTCCAGTGTATATTTTTAACCCATAATCCCCGTTGCTTGACATATGAATCGGATATGATCGGGTCGTCATTGTCAATTTCATCAAAGACCTTTCTACCACAATTACCATAAACTTCTGATTCTTGAGCAGTAAGGGGAAATAAGAAAGAAATAGATAAAAAACAGATAGTAATTTTTATAAATAAACTGCTGAAAGATGACATCGGGTTCTCCCTATTTGAATAAATACCATAATAAAAACCTTCAGCTTTAATGATCTATATAATCTCTACCCAACCACGAAATTCAATATCTTCCCCGGAACAAAGACAACCTTTCGAATTGTCTTGCCATCCAGGAATGGGATAACTTTTTCGTGGTCGCGAGCAAGTTTCTCGGCATCTTCTTGGTTGATATCCTTGGAAACCTTCAATTCTCCCCGAAGCTTTCCATTCACTTGGACAGGAAGTATAATCTCATCATCAACCAGAAACTTGGGATCAGCGATGGGGAAGGGCTCATAGGATAAAGAATTCCCGTGACCTAGCAATGACCACAATTCTTCTGTTATATGAGGAGCAAAGGGTGCGAGAACCAAAACAAAAGGTTCCAATATTTTTCGTGGTCTTCTTGTTGTGGGGGTTATTTCATTCACAAAGATCATCATCTGAGAAATTGCCGTATTGAAAGAAAATCCTTCAATATCTTTCGCTACTTTATCAATTGTTTTGTGAAGAATCTTCCATTCCGACTCGGTAGGCTCTATATCATCAATGCGAAAGGACTCAGCTTCACCTTGGTGGAAAAGCCTCCATGTTCTTTGTAAAAAACGGTGAACACCTTCCACTCCTTTGGTTGACCATGGCTTCACCATTTCGAATGGTCCCATGAACATTTCAAATAGCCGAAGTGAATCGGCACCATATTCTTCAACAACTTGATCGGGATTGACTACGTTGCCTAAAGATTTTGACATCTTACGCTTGTCTTCTCCCAAGATCAATCCTTGGTGCACAAGCTTTTGGAATGGTTCAGGTGTGGACACATGTCCCAGATCGAAGAGTATCTTATGCCAGAAGCGGGAATAGAGTAGGTGGAGTACAGCGTGTTCGGCTCCACCCACATAGATTCCTACAGGCATCCATTCTTTTTCCAAATTCGGATCAATCAGTCTTTCTGTATTGTGTGGATCGATATATCTAAGATAATACCAGCAAGATCCTGCCCACTGTGGCATAGTGTTCGTTTCCCGTTTACCTATCATACCAGTCGCCGGATCTTTGTATTCCAACCAATCTGTAGCAAGTGCTAGGGGAGATTCTCCTGTTCCGGAAGGTTTGAATTCGGCAAGATCGGGTAGTTCTAAAGGAAGTTCCGAATATGGAATCGGACGAGTTGTACCATCGGGATAATGAACTAGAGGTATGGGTTCTCCCCAATATCTTTGGCGGGCAAATAACCAATCGCGGAGTTTGAATTGGATTTTTGATTTTCCTATGCCTTTACCTTCTGCCCAACTAGCGGCATGGGAAAAGGCTTCTTCATAGTTCATACCATCTAAATTCAGTTCAGTGGAGGATGAATTGATACAAATAGATTCTTTGGAATCGAATGCTTTTCCCTCCTGGGAATCTCCGGTAGATTGGATGACCGGAAGTATGGGCAGATTGTACTTTACTGCGAATTCATAGTCACGTTGATCATGGGCAGGAACAGCCATGATAGCCCCGGTTCCATAAGTGGCGAGTACATAGTCGGATATATAAATAGGAATCTTTTGAGAGGGATTCGCTGGGTTCAAACAGTAAGATCCTGTGAAGATACCGGATTTATCCTTGTTTAACTCTGTTCTATCCAAATCACTTTTGAGAGCAGTGGATTTTTGGTATTCTTCCACAGCAGATTTGTTTTCGGTTGTAGTGATGTGTTTCACCAGTTCATGCTCGGGGGCAAGAACCATATAGGTAACACCGAATACGGTATCTGGGCGGGTTGTAAAAACTCGAATATTGGATCTAGAAAATTCCTTGTCACGTACCGGTTGTTCTAGGGGAAAATCTAGTTCTAATCCTCGGCTTTTGCCAATCCAGTTTTTCTGCATTTCGAGAGTGGAAACCGGCCATTCGCAGAGGGAAAGATCTTCCAATAATCTATCGGCATATGCCGTGATTCGCATCATATATTGTTTCATGGGACGTCGTTCTACCGTATATCCCTTGCTAACCCATTCTTCCACTTCCTCGTTGGCGAGAACAGTCCCTAGACCTTCACACCAATTCACAGGAATATCGGCAAGGTAGACCAAGCGAAAATGGCTTAGGATTTTATCTTTCTGGGCGGGAGACATTGATTTCCACTCATTGGATGTAAATGCCAGTGCTTGCGGTAGTTCTTCTCCATTGAAAAGAATGGAACCTTTTTCTTCGAAAATGGAAACTAAATCGGAAATAGGTTTGGCTTTCTTCTTGGCTCGATCGTAGTATGAATTGTATATTTCTAAAAATATCCATTGGGTAAATTTAAAGTATGCCGGATCGGTAGTGGAAATTTCTCTATCCCAATCATAAGAAAGACCTATGGATTGGATCTGTCTGCGGAAGTTGTCTATATTGGTTTTGGTTGTTTCTCTCGGATGGACACCTGTTTGCATCGCATAACGTTCCGC
>JAFIGA010000268.1 GCA_020831715.1 Leptospira sp.
TTAGAATCTATATCGTTTAGACTAACTTTTTATCCTTAGCTCTAATCTAGCTATGTACATCTTTGATCATTTTTCTCAATAAACCCGTTTTCTGCGATCTATTCCAAAGTATTTTCGCGCTTTTTCAGTTTTGATAGAAAAGTTATGTCTCCTTAAGACAGCTTTCATCTAATATAACAGACAAAACGTACAAGGAATTAGTTTTTACGAGACTCAGGCATATCGGAAAATACGAAAACGGACACACTCTACCCAATTCAGTCCTTCTCTAATATAACAGAAATAACGTACAAGAAATTAGTTCTTGCTAGACTCAGGTTAAATAAATCAATTAATCAAAATTAGGTTTATAATTTCGATCTAGCAAAAATATATTTTGATCGATTAAATTATTGATTAAACTGTTCAAATTTTTCGGATCAATCGTCCACATATAGTGATTATCGCTAACAGGCGTAATGTTTCCATTCTCAGGCGAGCTCTCAACCCAATCATCCAAAGATATACCAAACACTTTTCTTTCTAAGTGAGATTTATTAATGATGTTGTATTCATAAAGATATCTTAGTTTACCATTCTTAACCGCATGCATGGCTTTTGATTCGTTATTAACCCATAATATAGTTGATTCTTTTTCAAATTTAGTTATAATATTAAAAAAAGTCGAATCAAAAATTCCAGAAACGTACAATCCAGGACCGTATGCTGAATCCATATGAAAACAAAAGCCGTAATCAACTTCAATAAATTTGAGTTGCTGTGCTAAAATATTAAGCTTTTCTTTGTATAGTGATTTGAGTTTATCTATGTCAAATCCCAGATAAATTCTATCAAAATGCTGGTCTCTATTAATGTTCGTTGAAAGTTCCCAGTCTTTTGATATATATGAAAAGTCAGGCTGCGATTTTGTAAGATCTAAATAAGACAACTCATAATTTTCTAATTTCTTCAATCTATTTTTATAGGTTGATAGTTTAATATTGCTCGATTTACTATTTACTAACCTTATACTAGGGTAGTCTGGTTCCATATTTTCTTTTTCACATAGGGATAGAATAGCATCAGACCATTCCTTAAAGAGTAGGATTTGCTCACTGGATCTTTTTTCCCCGAAGAGTGCAATGTTAAATGTATTTACCATATTTATTTCTTCTTATTTCTTGGGTATTTTTTCTGATCAATCTCTAAGTAAATCATCGCACCTTTTTTTTCTTCCGGTAATTTATCCCTCACTTCTCTCATTCTTTCCTTTAAATCCTCCTCCTTATCCGTTTCTGAAGCTATCTCAAATAAGTCAATCCTTCCATCCTTCCTAACTGCCACGATATCAGGTCGTCGATTTGGTGAAATTAATTTTGGTTCTCCTAGAACTCTATTAATCCCTTTATTCAGATAAATTTTATCATATTCTCCTGAGTCTCTTAACTCTAATGTTTTCTCAGCTATAGTTTCTGCATGACCATTTGTTCCAGTTTTCTGAGGTTTACCATCTACATCAGTTTCTTTTTTATCTCTAAATTCAGCGAATGAATCGAGATTATTGATTATTACTGATCCGAGATAAGTCTTTAACTCTTCATTTAATCTCTTTGCTTTATCAGCAAATGTTTCATCTTCCCATTCTCCACTGGCACTTTTTTGCTTCTCTTCTGGTAAAGGCGACCCCCAAGAAGAAGAACTTCCGGCTCCCGAATTCGTGTATCTCTTAGTTTCATTATGAACCAGAACCCCTGCTTCACTCACATAATAGGTATGATTCCCTTCTACTTCAAAGTTATAAACAGTAGTCTCTTCGGTTTCATAATGAGTGATGGATTCAATAAAAGTTTCAGACCCATCTTCAAGAGAAAGAATTTCTCCTTCTTTAAGATCCTTTGCTGCTATCCAAGCGGATTGGGTGACTGACCAGAATGGGTGGTTCCATGTTGTAATAATCGCATCTTGTCCAGGAAGTTTGACTTCATAAAGAAGTGTGGTTTGCCTTACCCAAAGATTTGTGACTTCTTTGTATTCCCGAGTCCCGGTTTTTTCATTCCAGGAGAGAACCACATCCCCAATCTGGACATCTTCGATGTTCTTGAGCCCGGTTTGCGTGTGGATCTTTGTTCCGGCTACAAAACAAGTGCCCTATACAAGTTCTACAACAAATCCAAAATTCCCCTCCGTAACCTAGGTTTCAGAGCTATTTCGGCTAAGAGAAGAAATCACCACAGAAATTTTGCCCTATATGCAGTTTTCCAATCCAATGCAGTTTAGAAGGAGTACCACCAGATACAGCTTCGTGGTTTAAAATATCGCTTTTCTCCTTTTTAGAAGAATTTCCATAACGATACAATGATTTTTTTCAGAAAAATCGTCACTTTTCCCCCTTCGCCCCTCATGCGGCATAAAGCCTTTATGTCGAGCATTGCGAGTACATCCCACCCTTTCACCGAATTCAGATATAGGAAAATATTGTTGAATTAAGAAAGGTGAAAGTGAGGGACTCTGGCGATAATGCACAGAAACTTTTTCGCAGAAAAGTTTCTATTCTTGGGTGGGCGGAAGTGCCGAAGCAATGCGAACATGAGGGGCGAAGGGGTACAGGAGGTTTATTTTGTTAGTTTTCACCAGAGATGTTTAATATTTCAAAATATAAATCAGAAGATATCCACATCCCAGAAGCTTTTAACAACTCCAAGTAAGGTTTAACTTTTTCAATTTTTCCAAGTCTTTTCGCCTGAACTAGAATTCCAATAACCCCTGTATGTGGTAAATTTAATTTTTTGGCTATTTTTCTTGCTTTTCTATCATCTAGAATGATTAAAGAATTTGGAATCTCGAGTCCAAGAGCAAGGGAAGAAGCTTCACCTGCATCCATCTCTTGTTCCAATACTCTGAAATGAAAGTCATCCCTTAGCTTTTGGGTAACAATAAACTCAGGTAATGGTTCCCCATATTCAGAAGCTACTATCTCAGTTATATAAATCTTTCTATACATTTTCTCCAGCAGAGAAAGCATCTCTAGTTTTGAAAGGAGAATCAGACAACTCGTATCTGAAATAACTACCTCAGGCATGTTTCAAATCGTGGTGTAAATCTTCTGGTGTTAAACCAGAGAATACTGATCCGCCAAACATTCCCATGGTTTCAATAAATGATCTCTTACTTATACCCGCAACCACAGCAGATTGACCCAAAGAACATTTTCCACTTTCATAAAGACGAATGGCAAGCATCATTTTTATTGCGTGTTCATTCAAATCCAATCCTTCCGGTAGTTCTAAAGTTACAGTCATACTCATATCCTCAAGTCTACCCGCTATTCAATTTCCCGTCGATCCTTTTTTTAAATCTTGCCAAATCCAAAATCAGTGATTTTGAACTTCTCTCCCTATTCTCCGAAACAGAAAAGCTAGAGAAAGAAGACAAGGAAGTTGTGAAGAAATTAATCTCCGCTTTTATCAACCAGAGAAAAATTCATGTATTGAGTAGAGCTCAGTAGTTGCCTTCCTCGCGGTCGGTGGTCAGTTCGGTCTGCCAAAACCGCTGCGGATGCAACCACTTCGCTACGGTTGTAGTATTCATAAATTAACTTTATATTAGATCAAACAATTTTTTCCTCGACAATTCATAATTTTTCAAAAAAGATTAAACCGACGGCTACCTACCCGGGAAAGAGTCAGAAGGGATCTTGCTTAAAGGAATTTATACCATGAAAGTACTACTCGACATACAAGACAAGAAAGCGGCTTCTCTACTCGAAGTTCTTAAAGGGCTTTCCTATGTGAAGACAAAACCTCTCACCAAAGCCAATGCAGAATTCTTAGAAGATGCTAAAACTGCGGTAGATGTCTCGCCCCTACCTTCCTCGAAACTCGCTTCGCGAAGAGGTTTCTGCGGAGGCAGGGGCTTCGCTTCAGGTAGTAAAATATAAAAATATATTTTTATATAATGAAAATCTAGCAAAAAGCAACTGGCGGCATCCATCAACCCGTAACAGATAAACGAACCATCAAGTTGTGTAACTATCGGTTTTTCGGTGAGCCGAAACAAAATCCAAGCTTCATTCACTTCAAATTGACTCGGATCAAGATTCATATGTTCTCCTCAAAAAAATACAAAGGACTCTATTGTCAAGCCTGTCCAGAAACCACTGCAACAAAGGAGCGTTAGCGACTGAGTGGTGCTGGGATTTCATTTGGGTTGTGGTGGGGTGGTGATCGTTGAATTAGTTCCTCCGAGGATCAATTAATAGATAATTTTCATTTTCTTTGAAAATATAATTCTCAACATCCATTTTGATATAGGTTTCATCCTTAAAGAAAAAATTAACAAAAATATTCATCGGATAGCCGTTATATATTAATTCTAATTGATATGCAAAAGCTTTGTTATGAATAAGATTATATTTTGACAAATCGGCTACTCCTAGAAATTTTACTCTAATACTAGAGCTTTTTCGAAGGCTCTTCTGGAAGCTTTTATTAATATTCTCTCCTAATTTTGTGATGTCTTTACTTTCTAACATAATTTTTAATATTTTAGATTTATTATCTATTTCAGAATTAAAATAAATACGCTTTAAATCCCCTAAGCTATTATCTTTCAACTTTTTGTGAACATCACCTTCCCAATTATCTTTGAATTGAATAGCCCTCGGACTTAAACTTGTATTAGATTCTAATTTTTTGAGTTTGCTATAAGGTTTAAACTCTAGATAATACAGAGATATATAATATTTCCCATTTTTCAAACTTACCGCAACATCTTCTTCCGCCATCATATTTTCAACTAATGGAGTAAAAAAATTGCCTAGCCAAGCAAATTCTTTGCTCTCATGCACTGTGCCCTTTCTAATCCATTTCATTTTATTGCTTAATTGCGATTGCACTAAATTCACTCTACCAGCAAACGAATAATAGCTCTCTACTTTCTGCATATCTCGACTCATCATCATATAAGCTAACAGATATTTACCTTCGGATAAAAAACTTAGGTAAGATCGTGCAAAATCGTCGGCTGAATGGTCTGGAGCCTTTTCAGAACAAGTTAAACCTGTGATTAAGACTAAAATAAATAATATCTTCACTGGCCCTCCTGTGTATAATGACCATACCAATTAAATAAGACCTGCTGTTTCTTTATTGCATAATCTTCATGTGAAATCATCTTGTATTCCGTTCTTAACCGTTTCACCTCTTTTCCTCCACTGACTATACCTTCAGTTTTCATTTTAAGTGATAAACTTTTTCCAGCACTAATTGTTCTCGTTTTCATGACAGGATAATCGTTATAAGAATCTTTAACTGTACCAAGCAAACCAATCGATACATTTGCAATTGGTATTGTTGGATCATAAGAGATCAGTGACATATTCGGATTCTTACCAATCATATCCTGTACTGAAATTATGCCCTCACCCAATTGGACAGAGACCGATACCTGAGGAATTAATTGATTTCCATGTTTCAAATTCCCTTTTTTTATCTCTGACTCACCAGCAGTTCCCGTCATCAATACTCCAGTCTTTGTGCTGTGGAATATTCCTAAAGCATTCTTTTTTGTCAATTGTTCAGCATAATATATTCCATCAACGCTACCGCCTATGTTAAGACCTAGTTTTGATAATCCTTTTTCTAATAAATCAAATGAAAGACTCCCGGATAAACTAGCTGTGTATATACTC
>JAFIGA010000271.1 GCA_020831715.1 Leptospira sp.
TTGGAAATAATAGGATCCCAGTGACCAGTTAAGTGAGGAACCCAAGTGTTGGGAAAATCTTTGAGGTTGATAAGGCAGGCGGAGTTAGCAGAATAGTAGAGTGGATTGATGGAAGAAATTGGTAATTTCAAATACGAAAAGGTTTCAAAAATACGATCTTTGTATTCAGTAGGATTACCATAAAGCGAATACAAGGTATATTCAGTAATTGGATCAGACTTGATAAATGTATTTTTATTAATTGATATTGACTTTTCCGAAAATAACCTAGCATAATCGTAACTTGGATAAAATGTATTCAGTAAAATAAATTTTAGTTTCCCATAAATCGGTGGACGACTTATATACGAAATATTAACAACTACTATGAATACTAGTATAAAGTATATATTTTTAAATAGAAGCTTTTTTATTTTCATAAAATTTTCTTATAGATCTAAGGAAAAATTTTCCATACCTTTTTTGTTCAATAAGATATAAAAAATACACAATTGTAAACCAATATTGAGAGAAATAAGCCATTCTCCAGAGATGTTCATTAATTTTTACAGCTTTTATCCAGATCATAAAATTCAAAGGCACCAGCATAAGCCAAAAAGTAAGAAGCCCGGGAAGCATTGCCAATATAAGTCTTCGATCAATTTTATTTTTATTAATAACCGTAAAAAGAATATAGAAAACTATAAAAAATAGTGGAAAAAATCCATAAAAAGACAGAGTCTCCCATATCCTTGGTCCACTTAATTTACCAAATATCCATATTGTATGATAATTGGTCAAATGCTCAGTTGCCTCAATTACTCTATTATGAAGATCAAGAGGTAACTTACCGTAAAAGTTTAAAACTAAATAAGATGGAAAATACAGAATCGATAAAATAGAAAGATAGCTAATATACTTTGTTCTTTGTTTCAAAGGAGATTGTTTAATGAGCCTTATAGCGACAATAATACTAACAAGAAAATATAAAAAAAAGAAAAATCCTGCTTCTTGGTGGTGATTGTAGTAGACAATCGGAACAAAACATATACCTATAAACCCGACATTTAACAAATTACTAATTGTTTCTTTCGAAATGATTGAAGGTTTCATTGCCAAATTCAATAAAATACCGGAAAATAACCAAAAAAAAGCCATATTAATAGAACTGGGAGCAAGTGAATAGTAAGTAAAATAACTAAATCTGTCTGTACCAAAAAATAGTATCATAATCAATACAGCAAGGAGAGACCATTTGAAATTGATGCCATAAAGACGAGCAGATATATAAGTTGCCAATACCAATAGAGATGTGGAAAAAATATGGAAGTATAAAATTAAATTAATATATCCATATTGCCAATTTTCAGAATCAATGAAATTAAATAAAATTTGATAAAATTCTTTATTTAATAAAGCTCTATTGGGTGCGCCCTTGAATACGTCAGTATCCATTGAATTCACTAATACAAAAGAATGATAGACAGGATCCGATGGCGGCTGAATAAATGGTCCAATAGCTGATATAGGTAAGAATAAAATGAAAACCCAAAAAATGTTTTTTATTTCATTTTTAACTCTTAAAGGATTGTATAATTTTATTGAAAAAAATAATAAATATACAAATATAAATATTATAAATAATGCAATTACTTTGTTTATTGAAATCCATTTATTAATTTCTAAACCGAATAAAAATATTAAGCTAGAAATAAACAATATAAATACTGATAATATGTAATTATTACTTTTAAAAAGATTCATTGTTTTGTAAGATTACCCGACCGGCTTCTGTCACAGAAAATTTTTCATAGAGAAGCTTTTTGGAATTTTGTGACAGGGTGTTTCGCCTATTCTCATCCAGCAATTCCACTGCCTTGGCAAGTAGAGATTCCTCATCCCCTGCCTCTACCACATATCCTGCTTCTGCAACCTCGATAACTTCTTTCAGATCATTCCCCGGGTTTACGCTTCCGAGAATTGGCATTCCTTGGACTAGGTATCCCAATATCTTCCCGGGAAAGTTATGAGTCTTGTGGACGCGGTTTAGGCAGAACAAACCAATGTCGAATTCTGCCATCATTTTTTTAAATTCATCCTGGGAAACAGGATCTAATAAAGTGATATTTTGGATATTTTCTTTTCGAATTGTTTCTCTCACAAGATCAACTTCATCCCCTGCTCCAACTAAAATAAAATATGCATCCCTATGATTTTGCATATTTTTAGCTAAACGTAGAATCTGACTCATATCTTGAGCATGGCCGATATTTCCTCCATAGAAAAACACTGTCTTATCTTCAATTCCTAGTTTTTTTCTAAATGGTCTATCACTTAGTGATATGGGATTATTCGACGCCCAGTTATATAAAATATCTAATTTTGCCTTTCCTTTGTAGTAATCTGAAAACCAATTTAGATTATTAGGAGACATCAGACCGATAGTGTCCGCATGTCTGTAGTTCACCTTTTCCCAATAGAGAAAATACTTGGTTATGATGGATTTACTTTTCAGAATTCCATTATCAATTGTCCATTGAGGGAAAATATCTCTCAATATAAGATAACTTCTTACATTCCATAGTTTCTTAAGCTTACCTACAAGATATCCCCAAAATATAGAAGTAGAATAGTATACAATATAATCTTGAGGGTTTTTTCTAAATTCCTTTCTTAGCCGAAACCAGGCTCTAAAGGAAAGTAAAGTTTCATTGATAGCACGCTTTACTTTGGATATATTTTTGATTTCCCCACTTCGAAATCTGAAAATTTTTACATTTTCTATAATTTCAATTTCAAAGGGCCTCTTTATTCCTGCTCCGGGAGTGACAACCATTACCTCATGACCCTGGGAGACAAACTCCACTGCAAGTTCATGCATCATTTTAGCGGCAACTTTTATGCTATGGGGTAGGTAGTCATCGACGATAAGACAGATTTTCATGGGGTCAGTTTTTCGGTTGGTCGGTTTTTCAGTTAATTACCCAGATTTCTAA
>JAFIGA010000273.1 GCA_020831715.1 Leptospira sp.
AAACTGCACAGTTATGAGAAAGATACCATAGGGCGCGATCCGGATAACGATGTGTTACCCCTAAGACGGGCATATGATCTTCTTCGGCAAGAGGATCTTCTACTTCTCCGGGAACTCGCTCCAACTCTCCTGATCTGGGAATTGTTTGTAAACGAATGGGACAATTTTCATCTTGGGGATCAATTAGTTTTGCATAATAAGGAGAAATTCCAAAATCAAAATATTCTCTAGCTAGGGCAAATGTTTCCAATTCTTCTTGTGATAAGGAACATATCTCACTGAGTTGATCCAATGAGCGAATTTGATTTCGAAGTTGCCACTTCCAATCATTCCATTCATTTTGTTGCGATAGTTTTTCCAAAGATTTGCCCACATCCACCATTCCAATATTTTCTATCGCTTTCAGTTCACAAGCGAAATGAATGTGAAAAGGCAATTGACTCTCTGAATGGAACGAATTTCCTGGAAAAAACTGCGAGAAAACTATGGCATTAGGAATTACAGAAGTAAAAAAAGGAATGGTCTTAAAGGTAGAGGGTGATCTCTACACGGTAGTTAAGACCGAATTTGTAAACCCGGGTAAGGGTTCTGCCTTCATTCGTACCAAACTCAAGGGGGTGATGAAAACTTCTAATATTGAGAGGACTTTCAAAGCCTCCGAGAAATTAGAGAATGTAGAATTGGAAAAGCGAGCGATGACATTTTGCTACGCCGATGGGGATGATATTGTTTTCATGGATGTGAACGATTTTGAACAGATCCCTGTTTCCAAGGATTATGTAGAAGATATATTTCCGTTTATGAAAGAAGAAACAAGAGTCGATGTTTCCTTCTACCAAGGAAAGCCCATTGGTGTTGATCCTCCCAACTTTACGGAGTTAGAGGTGACCTATGCGGAAGATGGATTGAAAGGTGATACTTCGTCCGGAACGGCATTGAAGAGAGTCACTGTGGAAACCGGTGGTGAGATCAATGTTCCTATCTTTGTAAAGCAAGGCGATGTCATTAAGATAGATCTAAGGGATCTCACCTATGTGGAGCGAGTAAACAAATAAACGCTGAATCCATAAATATCCCGGAAGAGCTTGCTCGTCTCTGTCAATTAGGTGCAAGCTATTATCAGAAAGGATGGTTGCCGGCAACAGCGGGCAATTTGTCCTTACGAGATAATCTGGATTCGAATTTTTTTTGGATCACAGCATCCGGATTGGATAAGGGTAGAGTCGAGCCGGGAGATTTTGTAAAAATTTCTATCGAGACAGGGCTTATGATTCATGCCCAAAAACCGGGTCAAAAGCCCAGTGCCGAATCCTCCATTCATAGAATCATATACAAAAATCGGAGGGAAGCCGGAGCCGTTCTTCACGTCCACAATCCGGAATCTTTGAGCCTGCAACCTGGCTTAAGCAGAGAGAATCCTACAGCATTATGGAATGTTCCTCCCACAGAATTGGTTAAGGCAATGGGATTTTGGGAAGAAAACCCAAAACTTCGCTTGCCCATCATTTACAATTATGCTAAGGTGGAAGAGATCTCGAAGAAATTGGACGAATTTTTTCGAATGTCTGTCTCTGACAATCTGGTGCCGTCAATTTTGGTGGAGCACCATGGTCCGAGCGTGTGGGGAAAAGACCTCGAAGAAGCGCACAGACATTTGGAAGCCATGGAATATATCTTTCGGGTCTCTAGATACTATGTCACTAGCTACGTTTGAATTAACATCTAGACAATCTCTTTTAAAAACCTCAGGAATTGTTTTAGATAAGGATTTACTTTCTGTTTACCAGTCTATTGAACAATCTTCTACCAGATCTAATCTTAGTAAAGCTATGATATTTTCTCCCAATCCGGAGAGAATATCAGCATTGAAGTTAACACCGGAACGATTTCGAGAAGCCATTAAGGATTTGGTTGAATTTAAGTTAGTTGCTCAAGTGTTCGAGGTTTCTTTTTTGGAAGAGAGATCCAAGTTGGGAATTGCAACATATTTTCTCTGTGCAACCGAAACTCTTCGCAATCCGGAAGAAAGTTATGGTTTTTTCTTGGAGCGTTCCGCAAAAGAAATTCTTCGTTATTGTAAAGAATCAAATGTCGCCGATCCAAATGCAATGCAGAGAATTGCATATAATTTAGGATCAGGGAATAGCTCCGGATTCGGTTCCGGGCTACAATATCTTTTTGCCAAGGGTAGCTTCAGTATACTGCCTCCCGATTCTTTGGTAAACCAATTTAAAGCGGATTTAAAAATTCTCTTGGAAAAGCACAATGAGCTCATTGGTGACTTGGACAGTGAATTCCACTATGTGCCCGAAGAACATTCCAGTGCAATTTTTAATTCATTTAGAAGTGAATTCGAATCCAGAATTCTTCCCAATCTTAGAAACCAATCCACCGAACTCAATGAAAAAGTTTTAAAATTCGAAGAAGAAGAATCAGTAAATGAAAAAAATATAGATTATAAAGAGGATTGGACTTTTCTGCGAAATGTATGTAGAGCCTGCTTGGAATATCCCAAACTACTTGGCGAGTCGGGAAGACTTCTTACTCATACGATAGTCAAGCTTTCCATCCTTGCCGAAAACCACCAAATCAAGTTGGAAAAATCGGAAAGAGACAGACAAGCACTCAAATGCATCAAGGATATGGATGGTGGAAAAGATATCGAGAGCTTATTCCCCAGAGTAAATCTCGAAGATCCGGATGACATGCCGAAATCTGTCGTGGATGCCTTGAGAATCGATAGAGAAATTCTTCATGTCGAATGGTATACTCCCAATCATAAGCTCATCGTATTCGCCAAGAAAAAAACTGAAACATTGATGGAAATCAATCGAATCATCTACGAAAAATTTTGCCATACTACCGAGTATCCACTCTACTTTAGAGCCTTATTGGAGGCAAATGAGAAGGATGTATACGAAGTATTCCAAAGATCTGAATTTGTTAAAATCTACGGTAAGAGTCTCCAAGCTACATACCTAAGATACATTCCGTTTTTTTATAAGATTTTCGCTTGGTTGGGAATTCGTTCTCTTATTAATGCCGGATATGTAAAAGCAAAGTCTATCATCAAATACAATCAAATGGAAAGACAATTTCAATATGAAAAGAGATATGAAAAATTAATCAAAGAAAGATTGCAGATGCGTCTGGAAAATTTGGCTAAGAAAGAATTAATGAAATATAAGATCTTCTTGATCAATGCGCTGAAAGAAATTTATTTTTTTGAACAAAGGATTCCCAATTCAGAAGAGATTGCTTTTCAGTATCCTGCTCTAACACCAGTAATGCAAGAAAAGGTGTGTAAGGAGTTCGAATTTGGAGTTGTTCAGGGGGAGGGAGGATTTGCCGGAGAAAATTTAATCTTTTTTCCTGCCTCACCCGAATACGAAGAAAAGAACCGTGAGCTAAGATATCTCACAGATGATATACTTTCCGGTAGTGTTGCCTCCGATGAAGGTATCAAGACTCGGGCATCTCTACTGAAAGAATTGCTTCCTTAGAATAATAGTCTCTTCACCTATATTCTCTTTCATCAGCAATTTTCTTGTATCCCATTTCTTGCCCAACACAAGATCTATTTCTTTGATTCTGCCATTTCTTGCTATATGCAATTTTACAGAATCATTCGGCTTTAGTGCTGTTAGGATTTCGTGCCATTGACTCTTAGTTCTTATCCTCTCTCCCTCCAAAGCAATGATTTCATCATCCAAATAGAGATTGGCAAGAGGATCAATGCGTCCTCTAAAAATCTTTTGCACATATAAACTACTTCTACTTTCCTTGCATAGAAAACCGGGATCCACTGTTTCATTTTCTTGATGACGTTGTATTCCCAAGACTTTCAGATACTCATCCACAGGAATTCTTTTTGCCTGACTGATAAATGGTTCAAATTCTTCTCTTATATCGAATCCCAATTCCGCTTCGGAAACTTCAAAAAACTCCTCTTTGGTGAAGCCCCGTGCTTTTTTCACAAAGTATTCGTTGTAAAGGGCTCTCATGATCCCCGAGAAATCTTTTTCTCCTCGAGACTTTTCCAATATCCGAAGATTCATGCAAAATACCAAAACAGCTCCTTTCGTATAGTAAGAGATACTTGTATTGGGGGAATCGGATGTTCTTTTGTAGAGTTTATTCCAAGCCGTAAAAGAGGATTCTTCCAGACTCATGATCTCATCACCCAGGTTGTCTTCCAAGTTTAGAATGTCTTCGTAAATCTTTTCCAAATACTGTTCCGAGCTCATGAGCTTTGTTTTCAACAGAAAGTAA
>JAFIGA010000280.1 GCA_020831715.1 Leptospira sp.
CAAAAGATAGCCCAAAGTTTTAATTTGATAACTATCAAGCCAATGCTATATATAGCAAATGTTTTGGATAAGGATTTAGAATCCAAGAAGAACATACACTTGTCAAGAATTCAAGAAATGGCTGATCGAGAATATGCCAAAATGGTTGTTCTTTGTGGGAAATTCGAAGAAGAAATCTCAGGTCTTGAAAGAGACGAACAGATAGAGTTCCTTAAAGAAGTAGGTGAAACAGAGAGTGGATTGGATAAAATGATCAGAGCCTCTTATGAACTTTTGGGATTGGTAACTTTTCTTACTGCCGGTGAACAAGAAGTTCGTGCATGGACAACTCGTAAAAATAGCACCGGTCCTCAAGCAGCATCGGTCATTCACTCTGATTTTGAGAAGGGTTATATTCGAGCAGAAGTGATGAAGTTTGATGACATTGATAGACTCGGAGATCCGGCTAAAGTAAAAGATGAAGGTAAGTTGCGAATTGAAGGAAAAGAATATGTAGTTTCTGATGGTGATGTAATCTATTTTAGGGTAAACGCCTAATCATGGATATTCGGCCTGTTCCTTCAGTTCAGGCAATCACACTTGCCAAACTTATCCGTCTTCTTGCGATGACAGGAAAAAAAGCATTCCAGAAATATCTTTTTGATCCAATATCCTATGCAGGCTGGGAGGGTCCCAAGCAATCTTGGTCATCCAAGAAATATATGGAAAAAATCCGATCAGACATGATGGAGATTAGTCGTTTGAATTCAATCGGGCCATTATGTAAAAAAATGATCTGCCAAGCCATGACCGAGAATCCTTCCTCGCTAGGTGATAGTTGCCTACTGTTTCTGGAAGTAATTGCCAATGAGCCAATAGTGGCATCATCGCAAGAATCTATCGATTTCATAAAGATGATAGATAAAACGTTGTTGCGGTTCAGTGATTTGCATAGCAATAGATCGGAACGTTTGTTTGCTGAGACTGTTTCTAGTTTTTCTCCGGAAGAATTGAAGGAAGCCTTTAAACCTATTAAATTGGATTCCAATAAGGATAAGGTCTACTTAGATACAGAAGTTCATAATTTATACCAGCAAGTTCTGTCTGCTTCCAAATCCGGGAATTTACAAAGATGTAAAAAATTATTATCCGGATATATAATTAAATATAGGGACACAGATTCTTATAGTGAAGAAGAAGTGCTAAAATTGATAAATGCTTTAAACCTGAGAGAGCGAGGTTTTGCCGAGGAATTGAATAATGCAATGGCAATTGACCTATACTATCAATTGACCAAGGCAATATTGGAGAAAAATATAAAAAAATCTATTGCATCTATAAGAAAATATGCTCATATATTTGAAGGCGATCCTCAGACTCCTTATTTTTTAGAGATTGACAAGATGGAAAGAACTCTCTATAAAATAATAACAGAGAAGGGATTGATGAGTGAACTGAAAAGAGCTTTGTAAATTACTTTCTTTAAATTCGGGAGGCTTCATGGCACAATCAATACTAAAAATCAATCAATCAACAGCAGGGAAAGTTGTCGTCCTTGCATTAAATGGTGAGTTGGATGCAAAAACTGCTCCGGACTTCAGAACTCAATTGGATAAGTTAATTGAATCCGGTTCAGTCAATTTGGTTTTGGATTGTAAAGATCTAAGTTATGTTGCATCCGCAGGAATAGGCACTTTGAATGCTGTATTAAAATCAGCTACATCGAAGAATGGCGAACTCGTTTTGTCCAATGTCCAAAAAGATATCAAAGATACTATGGAACTCATGTATTTTACCAAGAAAGTAAAAATATTCTCATCCACTGAAGAAGCAATTCAAAAATTCAGTTAATTAGATGATTCCTCAAAAGGACAATCGACTGAGTATCCCCAAGTCTATGGACTCTTTGTCTATTATCCGAAACAACCTTCGTAAATTCTTGATAGAAACAAGTTTTGATTCCAAGCAGATCAACAGCATTGTTTTATCTGTAGATGAAGCTATTACCAATATCATCGAGCATGGTAAATCTATTCAATCAGATGATAATATTGAAATAAATGTCCATTATGATGGGAAAACTATAGAATTAAACATTGAAGATCATTGTGAGCATTTCAACCCTCTTGCATCTGAAATTGCTAATCCATATACTTTCATTAACGAAGGTAATGATGGAGGAATGGGTATTTATAGTTATAGAACTCTAATGGATGTAAGATATCAGCCGATTGGAGATAAAATGGGGAATCGCTTAATTTTGCGATATCCCAAAATGGAAAAAACATGAAAGAAATAATTAAAATTATAAAACCCGGAATTCGTGCAAAATTAATTTTTTTTACTGTTGTACTTTTGGCAACATTTGGTGTAATTAGTTTTGTATATTTTGGTTACCAACAAAAACAATGGAGCCAAGATATTTTTGAAAAGGAAATTCATGCTCCCTTAAGTTATATAAACTCGTTGAGTTTGGACATGGATAACTTAGCTGATACTTTGGTTCTGATACAAGATGTAAAAAGTCGAATTAAGTCTAAAGAATCTGAATTGAAAAAAAACAAACAGAGAGTAGTTCGTAAAGTAAACGAATCATCCTATTTTGGTTTGATTAGTAAATCCAAAAGTAAGGTATACTATCGGGATACTTATTTTTCGGAGTATCTGTCCGAGACTGAAATCAATGATTTACTTGAGAAAGTCAAGAATCAATTTAGGGATGAAAATGGAATATCCATAGATAAAAAGAAGTTTGATTATTTTTTATTAGTAGCATTTCGAGTGGCAAAATTTCGATCCATTGTAGATTCATATGAAATCAAGCCAGATAAATCAGAAAGAGAAGATCGAATTCTAAATGCAAATAAAAAATACTTATCCAGAGAAATGAAAAATCTGAGGACTTTAATTCAGAATTTTTTTCGTAACCGGAATAAATTTAACATTGAAGAGTTGGGGTTTAATCCGAGAAATGTGAGAATTCAAACATTTGACAAGGAAAAGAATTTATTTTTGGATACAGGTATTTTGATTGATGGATCATCATTTTCTTCCAGAAGATTACTTTCTATGCAAGAATTTAAAGAAGATAGATCCAAACTTTTGGATTTCACTGCAGAAGATTTGATATCTGTAAGTTCGGAGAAAGAAAAGCAATATTCAATCGGTAAAAACTATTTTGATCTTGTTGCTAGACCTTTTTTTAAAAATCCATTACTTACAGAAAGATCCAAGTTGATACTCTCAGATATTGATGCCGGTAATTCTTTATGGATAGAATATGTCAGAAAAGATATACAGATCTCTTATGCATTTTCTGAATTAGTTGGCAGGATGAGGGAGAGAAGGAATAATTTGATTCAAGATTCGATCCCACCTTATAAAGATAAAGAATACAATTCACTTTATAAGGAATACAATAGTCTATTAAAAGAAAGATTGGATTTTTATAAAAAAAACCATCCATATCCGGATGAAAACACTAAGCGAAGGAAATCTATTAATGATTCGATCTCAGATTATAAGGATAAAGCGAAAGCTCTTGAAGAAAGCATCAAGGGACTGACAGATCAAGCCAATGCTCTTAGGAAATTGGATAAAGAAGATCAAGCGGTCATATTAGAAAGTAAAGCCGATGAAATGGGTTCAGATTTGGAATCTGTAAACGAAGAAATCGCTCAATTGAAAATAACATTGAATAGTTGGAGTGAATATCCGAGATTGAAATTAGCTGAGGCATATCAAAATATGCGGGAAGCTGCATTAAAATCACATATCATGTTGCCGTATCGTAATGATAGCTTGGCTTATGAAAAATTTTTGCGGGATAACTCTATTTTTTTCCCGGAGCATAGGAGATGGAGTCATATAAGACAATGGATCATGAGCGGGAAGTCGGAGACAGAGATCCCTTTGGTGTATATTCCAAAAAGAGGAAAGGTTCCGGTCTTCGAAGATGGGATCTTATTTCGCAGTAGAATGGAAGCTGAAGAGTATATGTGGTTTTTGGATTCTACGCCTATCTATTCCTATCCGGAAACAGACAAATCTTTAGTGCATATTCTTTTATTTAAAAGTCTAGCCGGTTTTAATATTATTCTTTTGGACAAAACAGAATCTACTCTTGAGATGAAGAATTCTCTCAACCAACTTTTAAAACTTGCCTTAGGTATAGGAATGTTTTTTCTCCTAATTGCAATTTTTGCATCTAACTATGCTGTACGTAAGATTCGTAAAATTGCCGAAGTCACATCTTTAGTTGGGGATGGCAATCTCAATGTTGAATTTCCAAAGACAGGTTGGGATGAGATTGGAAGTTTGGGAAGAACTTTAAATCATATGGTATCCGGACTCAGGGAACGTGAAGAGTTAAGAGGAGAATTGGAGGCAGCAGAAGAGATCCAAAAACGATTGTTACCTGATAGATTGCCGGATATAAAAGGTCTTGAATTCGGATCATTTTATAAGGCAATGCATGGTGTAGGCGGGGACTATTTTGACTTTATAGAATTAGAAGATAGAGTGTATTTAGTCGTGGGGGATGTATCCAATCACGGTGTAGGTCCTGCTCTTGTTATGGCATTGTTGCGATCTCAATTGCATGGCTTGATACGAAGAGGAATAAAAGATCCTGTTAAATTGCTATTGGAATTGAATTCATTTCTATATGCTGAGACGCCGGATACGATATTCGTCACCTTATTTCTTGGAGTTTTTCTAAAAGAAAGTAATTCCTTGGTTTATGCTTCAGCGGGTCACAATAAGCCGGTGGTTTACAGGGATAAAGATAAAAAATGTAAATTGTTGAAAGCCGGAGGCTTACCTCTTGGTATGGATGATAATGAGTTCTTTCAAACCACAATCGAATTGAGAAAGACAATTTTGGAAAAAGGAGACTTCTTCTTTCAATTCACCGATGGTGTGAATGAAGCTATGAATGAAGCAAAGGAGCAGTATGGAAATGAGAGATTGTACAAATTCATAGGGGACAATCAAAATTTGAATTCACATGATCTGCTACAAGCAATCGCCAAGGATGTTGAGAACTTTACAGGGAAAAAGATAATTTCCGAAGGACCCAATGAACTTAACGACGATATAGCGATGATAGGGCTTAGAGTTTTGTAATAAACTTTCTGGGTTTACCTCTTCTTTCAGGGTGATCTTTTAAAAAGTAAACCCTTCTCTCCAACTCTTCTGTGAGTTCTTTAGCTGCTTTTTTCTCGGGAGTGGTTGGAAAATCAGTAGGAGGAATAGGCTGACCAATGTTATAACGGATCTTAGCCTTGAATGCGGCACCGGATAGAAATGACTCCGCTTTAGACATATTGTGTGCTCCACTGATTCCGGATGGTATTATAGGAACACCGGCTCTAATAGCAATTTTAGCCGCCATTGCCTTAAAAGGTCCCATGACTCCGGATTCAGTTCTTGTGCCTTCGGGATAGATACTTAGTATTTCTCCTGATTTTAAAATATCAACCATGTAATCTTCCAATTTCGCATAATAGTCCATAGCTTGCTTTTTGTCCATGTTGGAACCATGTGCATTTCTAATGATGGGCATTCCACCCCAATGGATTAGATTTTTACCGAAAGAATCCCCCATTTTATTTAATAGGGTTTTAATTAAGGGTTTTGTTAAATTTAAGGGAGGCATGGAAAAAGGTGACTTGGGATTCTCAATATATTCAAGGATGTCAGTTTGAGGATGGAAGAGTTCATACTTGCCTAGATAAACGATTTTTCTCTCTGTGTAAACACCTTGTACGGGAACATCTAGATAATCGGTATGGTTTGAAATAATTACCGCTCCACCGGTCTTTGGAATAAAATCCAAGCCTGTTACTTCGATATCATAAACCAATTCCAATATCTGCTTTAGTAGGTATTTGGGAATCTCTCTTGGGATTAAAAAAAGTTCTTCGAGATTGTCTGTATTTTGTGATTTATTCATTTCAATTTCACCCTATCCAAGCATTGTTTTGATAAAACCCATAAAATCAAGGAAAAATCAGTTGATGAATCAGCTGCAATCCAATGGACTAGAGTAATATGGAATTTTCTGTTTTGATTGAAAGTGAGCTTCTTTTTGGGAATGGAATTCTGGAAGCTTTGCATATTTGGGACGATGGATTAGGATGGCTTTTTGCTTCCATCGGTATAATCGCTCATCATTTAGGTTCCAATATTTTTTTCATGGCACTTCTATCCATAATTTTCATTGTATTTTCTCCAAGGTTGGGAATTACTCTCGGATTTGGACTATTGACCGCTGGAATTTTCAATTCCTTAATGAAATTCGTTTGTAAAAGTCCTAGACCTTTCGGTTTGGAAGAATCGATTGCAAATCTGCAAAACAGTGCAGGAGAATTGGCTTTTGGTTTCCCATCAGGGCATGTTCATTCATCAGTTCTTATCTGGGGTTTGCTATTCTATTATGTTCCGAATAAAACTCTAAGAATAATCTGTATAATTATTTTGGCAATCATGCCATTTGCAAGAATGTATCTGGGGGTTCATTTCCTTGGCGATGTTATAGGTGGTCTTATCTTGGGTGCAATCAATCTTGTGTTGATAATTTGGCTTAGAGAGAAATACAATGATTTTCCCGATCCTTTTTATTTTTTAACTCCGGGTAGAGCCACAAGAACATTTTCATTGGCTGTAATTGCCATAAGTCTTTCTCCTGTATTGCTCATGGAAGGAAAATTAGCTGAGCCGGAAATATATTCATTAAAGATTTTGGTCATGTCTTCTGCGGCTTTAGCGGGATTTTTGATCGGATTGATGCTTTTAAAACTCACTCTCTTGGAATCAAAAACTTTATGGGAGAGTTTTACTGAATCTAATGAACCTGCTGTAAGAGTTTTAGTTGTTCGTATGTTGACACTGGCGAGTGTAATAGTGGTTGTATATTTTGTACCTTCAAGTTTAATTAAGTCACTTCATTTGGCTGATGATATTTTGGTAAGATATGTTCGGTATCTAGTAGTAGGTTTTTCTATTGTCTATCTAATCCCATACATTCTTTTTTCTATTCAGAATGGAAAGTTTATAAAATCGCAAGTCAATGAATAGAATTAACCGTGGACTTCGTGATTTCCGTCTTGAATTTAAAAAGGCAGGGGTATTTAAAAACTCTGCCTATGTAACTATATCTAAGGTATTCTCATCGCTTACCAATCTAGTTTTTATGATTTACTCCGTGAATTTAATGACGAAGTCTGAGAATGGTCAATTCCAATATTATTTGGGTTTTTTCCCTGTTTTATTGGCACTTGCCGAATTCGGATTGCCGTCAGCTCTTGTTAAGTATTTAGCCCCTGTAACGGAAAATAGCCGAAGAGTTGGATCTCTTATGCTATCTTCCCTTCTTTTAAAACTATATTCTTTCATACTTCTCATTGCAATTGGAATTATTGGTTTCTTAATACTAAAAGAGAATGCTTTGGTCGTTTTACTTTTGGTTGTAGGCGCATTTTTTGCATCTTTTGGTTCTTATTTCGAAACAGTTTTGGTTTCATTTAGAAACTATTTTGCTCTGTCTATTTGGAATCCCCTTCCGAATTTGATTCGTTTGGTACTCCTCTTGTTAATTACTTATAATTCCACACCCGGGTATTTGGAAATTTTGGCAATCTATTGTCTATCGCCTGCCTTCGTTCTCGGCTTATTTTTCTTGATATCCTATAAAGAAAATTTGATCTGGAGTGCTAATTGGGAATCGATTAAAAAAGACCAAAAGGATCTTGCTGTATTCAATTCTTGGGCATTGCTTGCTTCTATATTTGCAATTGTGTCCGATAGGATGGAAATATTCTTTTTAAAAATGTATCATGGTGCTGAAGCGGTTGCGGAATATGGAACCACCTTGCAATTATTTAGTGGATTTGTAATTATATTGTCTGTATTAAATTCTCTCATATATCCTAAATTATCTCGATTGGTGGAAACTCCGGAATTCAAGGGTTTTTTGATTAAGAGTATAATGGCAGGTGGCTTGATGGCAATATTGCTTTCCCCCGGATTGTTCTTGGGTCATTTTGTCATAGATCTTTTATTTCGAGGTAATTACAGTAACTCAGTTCCCGTTTTTCACCTATTGTATCCTAATTTTTTACTTCAATTGGTTTTTGCACCCCTGGGTATGGCTCTTTACGCTTTGGGTCTACCTAGATTATTGGCTTTTCTGGCACTCATTCGTCTATTGTTTGGATTGTTGTTTGATAATATTTTGATTCCTGATTTTGGAACAAAAGGGGCGGCAATGTCTTTGTTTTTGGGACAGATTGTATCCTGGTTATTGTTGGTAGGATATTTTATGGCTTTTTTCAAAAATAAAGAAGAAAACAAATAAATGTACAAGTATTTAATACTTTTTACAATTTTTACTTCAATTTTTTTTAGTCAGAGTTTGATCTCCGAATCTTATTCCAGTCATAGGCTTGATGATGGCTTATATTGGAATGGAGGCTCTAGATCGGAAAAATTAGAATCCAGATTTCATTCTATACCAAATTTAGAATTCGAAAATGAGGGATCTTTACTCTATGGTTGGGATTTTTATCTTCCCTTCAGACATAGAACCCAAAAGGGAGGTTTGGAAGAAGATTTGGAAACGGGCTATCTTTCTCAGATACAATTTACTCCTGAATTATATCTAGGTTACCTTGGCAAAGAATTCAAAACATACTTAATCATCGCACCTTTAGTAAGCTATCGAGAAGATAGAATACTCGAAAGAGATATAGATAGGATTCTTGATACTGAGCTAATTATTGGACTTCAATTATTCCAGGATAAAATTTATATTCAAGGGGGGAGGGGATTTCAAAGAATTGATAGATATGGATTTTTGATGAATTCATTCATGAATTTTATTGAAGTAGGAATTAAATTTAATTTAAAAAAGGGGTGGATTGGTATAGAAGCATTAGGTGGCAATTGGAATGATACCTATCAATCATTGTCTCCATCTCATTGGAATGCTGATCGATACAATACTCATGGAATCTCTCTGAAAGGAAGTGTATTTGAAGATACATTTAAATGGAATTTATTTACACACAGAATCATGAAGAGACCCCAATTCCCGCAGAGAAATAGTAGTTTTTTCTTCGGAGAGGATTTTGTTTATAACGGTTTAGAAGTCACAATAGATCCAAAAATACTTTATACCAAATTGGAGTTGGGAGGTATAAGTATGAATGGAAATCTGGATACTTATCTACCAAGCTCATTTACTATCAATGATACAAAAAAATACCAAAATAGTATTTTATATTACGGAAAAATTACTTTAGAACCTCAATTTTTAACGTTTGAGTTGAATGGATTGTATGAAACTAAATCAGGATGGCAACCTATGAAGCAAGAATCAAGATTCATGGGCGGGCAGGGGTCTATTCTTTTGAATTTATCAACATACAGAAATACTGATAGATATTCAGATGAGCGATTGGAATCGGCAGGAATTTATTTGGGAAGAGATTGGAGTATTTTTGGAGATCAAAAGTTTAAATTGGGAATATTTTATAATCAGGCATTTTCATATTTTGGTAAAGGAAATGAAGCAATTTTGCAAATGGGTTGGATGGATTCACGAAGTAATTTTGTTTTTATTAGTTCAGCCTATGCTGTAATTGATCCTCAAAGATTAGGAGGGAATTTTATAGAAGAGCTAAGAACAGAATTGCCTAATAGAGATTATCTGCGTTTTTTCATTACTGCCGGATTAAGGTTTTAAAAATTAATCTGTGGATGAATCAATCTTTAAAAAACGGGTTATGGTAACTAAATTGCCTTTATCATTGAAATCAATCTCATCTATATTTAATCTTGTAAGGAACAGACCTCTTCCTGAAAAAAGGTTGGCAGATGGGTTTTTTATTGGATCAGGAACCTGATTGGGATCAAATCCTGATCCTTGATCTTCTATGGAAATCTTAATTTTACCCGGGTCGTAAATAGTTCTAATTGTGATTTTTTTCGAGGTATCCTTACACCGATTTTCTACCGCTAGAAAATAATCGCCATTATTTTCCAGGATTTCTTTCTTTTCTTTGTAATTGATTCCTGCTGTTCCATGTTCTATTGCGTTTGATATCAACTCATACAATGTTACTTTTAGTGCTAACCTATCTTCTTCCATTAAATTCGGAAGATCTGAAATCTTTTGAATTAATAAATTTACATAATAATTGACTCGGCTTATTTTCGGAAGTATTTCATACACGCCATGTTCTTCTAAATGAATAAAGTCCTTGGAATGAAGTAATTCGGTCTTGTTGAAGTGCATTGAACTAAATCGTTCAATAACCGTTTTTATACTTGCTATACGAAAGGGCTTTAGAAAGAAATCGATTGCTCCCATTCTGAAAGTATCGATTGCTAATTCTATATTACTGTCACCGGTTATAATTATAAATGGAGTTAGGTTGCCTTCTTTTCTAATTGTCTTGATGAAGTCAACACCATTCATCTTGGGTAAGCTAATATCAGTAATAATAAGATCGAAATGGTGATCTTTTACAAGTTGTAAAGCTTCTAGTCCATCTTCTGCAATAAAAAGATTATAGTCTTTTTTAAGGGAGATACTAAATAACTCTCTTATTGCCGGTTCATCATCTACGAAGAGTATTTGCATAGAATTAAGACCACATTGAAATCATTCTCCGAGATTGTCGAGAGAATTTAAATTATAAGTTTTTAAAATATCTGAGTTGATTTGCTCTAATTCTTCTTTTCGGAAAACAATTGTCCTACCCCCGGAAAAATCAAAAGAGATGAATTCTCTTTGGTTTAGTTCTAATATCTCTTTCAAATGCTTCAGATGTAGTACGTGTACTCCATTAACTCGATTCAAAATTAAATCCTGAAAACTCTGATATCCTTGATTGGATGGATGCAATAGTGGCCGACTCAGTATTACCAATCTCTGCCTATGAGGATGTGTTTTAGATTGAAAGGATTCAGCGATATAGAGAAGTTTTTTCTCTGATTTTGCTCTATAGTTTTCACCAAATTCTTTCAGATAAGATGATGTTAATTCTGTAAAAAATAGACCTCCCATGATCAAATAGGGTGGTCTTCCAAAAGGATGAGTTTCGGGTACCAAGAATTTTTCATCATTAAAACTATCTAATTTATATAAAATTTCTTTTTCTGTTCCATTTCGAATAAATTTCAACTTTGTAGGTGAATTTATTTTTCTGATTAAGTTGTTTGATCTTAGAATTGCATCTAACGCAGAATCTCCCAAAATAGAATCGGGGAATTTACTTAAAGGAACACCATTGATCTCAAAAATTGCATCGCCCGGCATTAGCTGAAAATTAGGACCTACACCGGGATATACTTTTGTAACAATAATTCCTTTTCTATTTCCCGGAAAATAAAAACTTCTCTCTGATGAGTTTAGTACAGATTCAAATTCAAATCCCGGATGCGGTATTGGGGAAGAGGAGGTTGATCTAATAAAATGATCAATGTATTCAGTTGAAATCAGATAAGAGCCCATTACAAATCCGCATAGTTTATTTCCGGAAAATTGAATATAATTCTCTCCATTATCAACAGTTCGATTTATTTTTACAGCACGAATGGGCACCTGGCTAAATGAGAAATTGATATATTGGATATTTTTATGACCGCAAATTTTATTTAAATTCCTAACTTCAATTATAGTCGGAGATGTGGTCAAAATTGTCTGAGATTCCAATATAATAAATCCTGTTGATTTATCATATTTTTTAATATTCAATTTAAAATTTGGTCTATTATCCCATACTATTTCACCATGTAAAGGGATTTCATTGGGAAGAGTAATTGCAAAAAATTCGGTATTGCTGATTTGGACTGCTTTACTTGATTTTCGAATTGGCTCTTTGATCAACCATGGGTTTTGATGAGAAACTTGCTTGAAGGCAATTTCTACTTCAAAAGAAGTTTGATTGGCGCTTATATCAGTGGTTAAGATTGCTATAATTAAAAATACAAATAAAAACTCAATATACTTACGAAGTCTTATTGGATTACTCATCTTGTGCATCGTTCTTGACTCCATACCTTTTTCTCACTCGAGTATTGATTTTTTTCCTGTTTTCAGGGGTGATAGTTAGAGGTAGGTCTACACCTCTAAATTTAATTTGTATAGGTTGGTTTCTGAATTGATTCCAGAGATTTATAAAGTTGGTTATATCTTTCGGTGAATACCCATTGATGGTTTCTACAACTTTGAATTTATAATTTTGAATTCTAAAATGCTCTGGATCATCGAAAACATAGCTTAAAATCAAGTCTCTATCGCTGAATCTATAGAGTTTATCCTGAATAAAATAGCTGAAATGGTATTTGGCGGAACTGTCAATCATAGTAGGTTCGATATTGGAAAAGAATACCTTCGAGACAGGTTGAAAGACTAGCCCTGAATCTATAAAATAATTTACATTTTCATCTCTATATAGATTTAAAGATTGGGTTAATTTTAATTTGGAAGTTGCTTTGTATTTTTTTCCTTGTCGAAAGAAATAAAATGTAACTTCATCCCCGATGAATTTATTTTCTATGTAATCAATCAGTGAAATGTTTTGGTCGGCTATTAATTCAGATTCGTTATTTATATAGAAATCATCAACCTTATAAATGAAATCTCTTTCTTTTAGATAGTCAAAAAATGAAGATTGTGGGTATATCGAGTTTAATATAATTCCTTTTTCCTTATCAGGTACTCCAAGATACTCCTTCAATGAGTTATGTTCTCCCGATTGGTAAGTAAATCCCAAATTTGGAAAACCATCATATTTTCCATCTTTAATATCTGTTAGAAAATGGTTTATAATATCCGTAGGGATTAGATAGGCAATATTTCTATCGGATTGGGATATCTGAAATACCAGACCCACAACTTTGCCATCTTTTATTGCCGGTCCTCCAGAATTGCCGGGAACGATGGAAGATTTGACTTTGATTACATTCCTATAATCCAAACCGCTCAATGAATATCTTCCTTTTTCAATGCTTAAAACATTTCCTTTTTCTACAGTAAGATTTTCTGTTCCATTGGGATAGCCAAGGATTAATAATTCAGAACCCATATTGGGAAATTTATCCGATATGGGGAAGACATTTACAGAATCATTGAAGTCATCATCTTCAACTTCTATTATGGCAAGATCACAATCTATTGCTAAATGTTTAATGGTTGCTCTGTATTTTTTCTTTTTATTATAATGCTGCACTATTAAAAATTTTGAATCCATAACAACATGCGCATTTGTTAGAATTTGATTTTTTCCAATTACCAAACCTGTACCATATCCTGTGGATATAGTTTCTTTCATCCAAGGCTTTATAGCCGATTCCGAGAGGAAGCTCTCATTTCGAATCAGGACAACCGATTGAAATATTTTACTAAATACCTCTCCACTATTTTCATCTGCATTTGCATTGCTCCCAAAAGGTATAATTAGAAATAATGCAATTGTAATTAAATGATTTAATTTATTTTTCATAATAAAATAAAGGCTCCGACCAGAGTAACCTTTCACCTTCCCACTCATTAAGCTTAATATGTGCAATGAACAGAGTCCCGGAATCTATATCGGATACCCATTGATTCCCTACCGGAATTCTACCTGTTTTATCTCCCGAAATTCTGATGCTAAAATTCTTAGAATAGTTCTTTAAGCATGTTACTTCGAATTCATGTAAAATTATATTATCCCAATAGAAATCATGGTTGGAAGAAATATATCTTAAAGGACAGGATCTATCAAAGAATACAACCATAGGAGAATGAATTTTTTTTTCATGGGATTCAGAATTCGATAATTCAATGAACGTCTCTAAATTCTGATTTTTATTTTCATTTTGCCTTGGAATATGTTCCTGCGGTCTATTTGATTGATTCCAAGTTTGAGAATTGTTCCGAATATTTTGAAGTATTTCAATTTCTATGTAATTTTTATTTCCAATCTTTTTCGAATTAATAATTTTAAAAGACTGAATGAATTTAGGGATTTTTTCTTTCGTTGCAAATTGAATAAAAGAATTGGAATTTTCTCTGCCGCATCTCAATTCGAAATAGCTGACCGTTCTAATCTGATCAATGAGGCGCATATTACATGACCCGAGGTGAACAATTTTGCGAGCTTTTGCCCAAGAATTGATTTTCTGGATTTCTTTATCTTGGATGGAATTTAATAATTCTTGAGGAGACAGTGCCATAGCATTTCCTGCAAAAATTAGATTGCTCAATAAAAAAATACAGAAAAAGACTCTTTTCATACATATATATTGTCGGATTATGAATTCCTAAATTTGAGGGCGGATTCCCGGCAAATCGATAAAGAGAATAGATTATGAATTTTTTCGGTTTCATACTTTTAAAATTTTGCCTATGAAAAAAAGATGTAAATGAATACAGATTCATAGGGCTCACATTTTGAATTGGAACTTTATAGCAAAAGAAATTAGGGAAGACGACTTCATCATTGATTGTAGAAGTCTCGCTTCATACGAAGAGGCAACACTCAGTGGTGCCTTCTACTACTCCTTTATCAAAAAGGCATTTGGATCAGATATTGAATCTGCTAAGAAACTTTCCGGGCCGATATACTCTATCGTAGAAAAAGCGGAAGAAAGTCCTCGTATATTGGTATTTGATGAAGGTATGGGAATGTACGCCGCTAGAATGGTATACTTATTAAGGGCGGCGGGGTACCCTTATGCTTATATTTTGGGACATAGATGGCCTATCGATTCAAAATTATCTCCCGGGAGTGCAAAAATAGAGCCACCTGCCGGTGAAAAACCACAACCTTTGGAAGGTGTGGTGGACAAGGCATTTATGGAAAAAAATCTCACCAGGCTACAAATATTTGATACTAGAACAAGGGAAGAATATGAAGGAAAACTCCCTCGTTTGGTGAGTCCGGAGGAAGGGACACTTTGTGGTAGGTTACCGGGAGCATTCCTTTGGGACTGGAGAAGTTTATATGATAGCAATGGAAATATTGTAGATAAATCTTTTTTCAGAAAGAGAATGGCAGGTTTCCCTTTTATGCCGGAACGCCCAACAGTGATTTATGATTACAATGGGGCAAGGTCTTGTCTTCTAGCCATGATGTTGAAAGAATTTGGCTACCAAGAGGTCTACACCTATCAGGGATCTTGGTTCGAATACCGCAAGTCCAATCTTCCCAAGCAAGCAACCACGCTTTACGGTAGCCGTCAATCGGCACCTGCGGCTCCCAGAGTGGGAGGGTTGGATCGTAAAAAATGAACATCCAGCTTAGTAAAAAACCTACAGGTCCTCTTGCTGGACTTAAGGTAGTAGATCTAAGCCTGCTTTTACCGGGGCCTCTTTGCTCCATGCATCTTGCGGATATGGGTGCGGATGTTATTAAGATTGAAAATCCAAGAGCATCGGATGCTTCCCGGGTAATGTATAAATCCGAGAGTGGTGTTCCCGGTCTTTTTATGATGTTGAATCGGAATAAAAAAGCCATCACTCTAAATTTCAAAAGGGATAAAGCCAAGGAAATTCTTTTCAAACTCTTAGAAGATGCAGATATTCTTTTGGAAGGATTTCGACCGGATGGAATGGATAAGATGGGAATCGGCTATGATGTGTTAAAAGATAAATTTCCCAAGCTCATCTACTGTGGTATTTCGGGATACGGGATCGGAGGAAAATATGTAGATTTTGCCGGACATGATTCCAACTATCTTGCCTTAGCCGGTTTATTGCATCAATCCGGTGATCCCCCCATTTTGGGTGGTTACCAACTTGCCGATGTGGGTGGGGGCACTCTTACTGCACTCTCGGCAATTTTGGCGGCATTGTATTCCCGAGAAAAAACAGGATTGGGTCAGCGAATCGATATTTCCATGATGGAAGGCTCTTTACAATTTCTGTCTCTCTATGCCGGAATATTTTCTGCCGAAAAAAAGGTTCCTCAACCGGGGAATGCAGTACTTTCAGGCAAGCTCCCCAATTACAATATCTATTCTACCAAGGATGGACGGTATGTTGCTCTGGGAGCACTGGAAGATATGTTTTTTAAAACATTTTTGAGGCAAGCAAAGTTGGAATCTATTTTGGAAGAATATCCTTATTCGGAGGAGAATTTACCTCATATTGAAAGAAAATTAAAGGAATATTTTCTGTCCAAAACTCTGGAAGATCTTGAACCCATATTTCAAAACCAAGATAGCTGTCTGACTCCCATCAGAAATCTTCAAGAAGTTGTTGCTTGTGATCATCTCAGAGAACGTGGAATGATTTTGGAAGTCGACCACCCAAAGTATGGGAAAATACTGCAATTCGGTTCTCCCTTTCATTTCATGGGAACTCCTACCAATTACAGACTCCATCCTCCGGAACATGGGGAGCATAATTCTGAGATATATTCCGCTTTAGGTTACTCCGCAACTGAATTAGAACTGCTCAAAAAAGAGCGTGTAATCTAAGAATATAATACAAAAAATGACAATACAATGAAACGATTTATTCAATTTTCGTTCATATTATTGGTATTTTTTCATGTGGATAGGCTTAAAGCTGAATCATTAGCTTTTATTCCGCACGAAGTTTACTTCTCTTATAGATCGCATACCATCCCAGACGCCTCCGTTCCGAATCTATTAAAACTAGTTTCTTATTTAAATCAAAATCCTGAAGTGAAAATTGTTATATCCGGATATGCCAAGGATGGTCTAACCAATAAAGGTGATATTGATCTATCAACTCGAAGAGCCGATTCTATGAAACGTTTTCTTTTGGTTCATGGAATTCATGAGAAGAGAATCATTTCTTATGGATTGGGAAGATCGAATTCCAAAACAGAGCAATTGGATGATAAAAGTGCACAAAAATTTCATAGAAAAGTTGTCATTGGGCTAGAATAATATTGAATTCATTTGAACTTACAGCATTTGCTTTTTCTTTCTTAATATTAATATCAATTTTTTTAAGCAAACTTTCCTTTCGCATTGGAATTCCAACTTTATTGCTCTTTCTTATCATTGGTATGTTGGCAGGCTCTGAGGGCATTATCGGAATGGAATTCGAAGATCCATTTCTTGCGCAAAACCTTGGTATCATAGCCATGAGTTATATCCTTCTTGCGGGGGGTATGGAGACTGAGTGGAAGGTTATCAAGCCGATTCTGAGAGAAGGAATTCTCCTTTCCTCTTTAGGAGTATTTTTAACGGCTATAACAGTTGGAATATTCTCTTTTTATTTATTGGATCTTACTTGGATGGAATGTTTTTTATTGGGAGCGGTTGTATCTTCCACAGATGCTGCTTCTGTATTCAATCTTCTCAGAACCAGTGGTATCGACCTTAAAGGTAAATTAAAACCACTATTGGAGTTGGAATCCGGATCCAATGACCCAATGGCTGTGATCTTGACAGTTACCGCAATATCTTTGATAGGTTCAGCAAAATTATCGGGATCGGAAATTTTGGGTTCTATTTTATGGCAAGTAATTGTCGGTGGCTTATCGGGTTTGATACTTGGTAAGATTACCGTAGATTTAATGAATAAGATAAACTTGGAATATGATGGTTTATATACAGTTATAGTATTAGCGGCTGGGATTTTTATATATTCTGCCACGAGTCTTTTGGATGGAAATGGATTTCTTTCTGTATACATTGCCGGTCTTTATATGGGAAATAATTATTTCGTACACAAGAAAAGTATCATTCGATTCATGGATGGTATTGGATGGCTGATGCAGATCATCATGTTCTTGGTATTGGGTTTATTGGTTTTCCCATCCAATCTTAAGGAAATTATTATTCCCGGATTTTTATTCTCTCTATTTATGATTATTGTAGCAAGACCGATTGGGGTTATGATAAGCATGAGCTTTTCACAATTTAGTTGGAAAGAAAGATTGTTCATTTCCTGGGTCGGGCTAAGAGGTGCCGCTCCCATTATTCTTGCCACTTTCCCACTCACGGCAGGAATAGCTAATTCCGGTCTGATTTTCAATATAGTATTCTTTACAGTATTGACTTCACTTTTATTGCAAGGTACTTCGTTAAAATTTGTCGCAAAACTTATGAAATTGGACACTCCCTTAGCAAGAAAATCTTTGTATCCTTTCGAATATGTGAATCGGGAAAATAGCGATGCCAAGTTGGAAGAATATCTCCTTCCGATGAATTCTCCTGTCCATGGTAAAACTATTCGGGAATTAAAGATTCCGGAAGATGCACTGATAACTATGATCATTAGAGGAGACAATTACATAGTTCCCACAGGTAGAACTCCTGTGGAGAGTCTGGACCTTCTACTCATTCTGGTGAATAAATCCAACGAAAAAATAGTTGGAGAAAGATTGCAGGGAATAGTGTAAGCTATAACATCTAAGTTCTAAGTTATTCAGTTACCTGAGTGAATTTCTTGCTCAACACTAAATAGATTTTGTAGGGCAGAAAATAAATGATCATAAGATTGATAGATGGCTCTTTGTGTATTAAGAAGAGTTGTGAAGTAACTTTTGGGAAATGATTTCTTACTGATCGCTAGACTCATCCGTTTTGTAAATTTATTTTGCCTGTCACTTCGTGCTTCCCCCTCCTCCAAATACAATTGGGATACCGGTAGATTCTCATCTACCTGCCAATGAGTTAGGATTGGTTGCAATACTTTGGTATAATATTCTTGCAGAGATTCAATCTCTGATTCGATGAACTTATTGTCCGATTCATTCATTTCTTCCCAGTCTTCCAATATATACGTTGCGTATTTTGCAGAATACAGCAAGCTCTGGGAGGCATGACTGATTTTTTGAATTAGGTCGGATTCTTGGGGACTGAGTTCATGTTCTTGCATTTTGGATGAAAAACTATAAACTGCTACTTGCAATAACTTAAGATAAGAATATACTTCATTATGTGTGAGATTTTGATCAATATTGAAATCACTGGGGAAGAATGAAAATATTTTCTTGGTTTTTTCTTGTCCCAAAACAATTAAGGAATTGTGATAAAAAACGATGAAAAGCATTCTTTGGACTTCTTTTCTCAATGATGGTATCCCCGCTTCGGGATAGATCGGAGCTGTATTATTTAAATATACTGCATATACGATTTTCTTTTCAGGGAATAGCTTGTTTAGAAAAGCTGTAAAATAGTTTAGAAAAGGGGCAAAAAGTAGTATCCCTGTTGCATTGAATATTGTATGGAAAATAGCTAACCCTTGGACTTGGCTTCCTCTATCAACTGAATTGAGATCTACAAATACAGTCACCAGCGGTAGAAAAGTAAAGGTTATAACGCCGGTAATCATATTGAAAAAGAAATGACCTGCGACGACTCTCTTTCGTATGGAAGTTCCACCTATGGATGTTAGGATGAGTGGTAGCACATTCCCGATATTGGCTCCGATAAAAAAAGCGCATGTTGCAGTAAAGTCCGTGATGCCGGCATGAAAAGTAGTCATAGCTATCGCTAAGGATGCAGAACTGGACATCATCATAGCTGTAATTAAAGCACCTATCAAAAGATAAATAATATTTCCATAATTGGGAATCAAAGCCAAATCAATTTTATCCGTAAAATCAGTAACCGAGATCTTCATATAATCCAGTCCCATGAACAGGAAACCAAAACCGGATATTAGCTTTGCAATATTGGAGTATTTTTCGGATTTCCCGAGAAGAATTGTTCCCAATCCTCCAATGCCAATCATGGGAAGGGCAAAACTCTCAATGTTCACCTTAAAACCAACCGTTGCAACAATCCATGTGGTTGCGGTAGTTCCCAGATTCGAACCAAGAACCACACCGATGGCATTCTCCATTGTAATGACTCGTGCTCCTACAAAGGCAAGTGCCATGAGAGAAACGGCAAAACTACTTTGCAAGATCGCAGTAGTTGCGGCACCGGACAGTATGGACTTTATTCTTCCATTGGTTGCAATCTGTAAGAATCTTCGGAATGCCTTTCCTGATAATTTTCTAATGGACTCTTCAATCAAAAACATTCCGAAAAGGAAAATACCCAAACCGGCAAGGAATTTCCACTGATCGAAATTCTCCCAAAAAAGTTCGAATGTCATTGGTTTCCTGTCTTCATCTTGGTAAGGATTTTTATCAGGTTACTTCGGATTCTTCTCTTCTGATCTTCAGTGAGTTCCAATTCGCCTTTTTCGGCTTTGGCGATTACCAATTCAGCTTTTTCTACAAATTCTAGACCTTTTTCGTCAACCTTATCCTGGTTTTTCCTATAGCTATCAAGTGCTTTTTGTACATCTAATAACTCTTTAGATATACTTCCAATAGTAACATTTAAATTTATGATGTCTTCAGTATCAGCCATTTGCCATATCCATTGAATCTATTGGTATCTCAAGTAATGTCATTAATTTTTTCTGAGATGTTATTTGTACAACACGTCTATATATTTCTTCTTGGCTTCATTGTGCTCTTTATATGTAGACGAAAAATAATGGGAACCGTCCGGTTTTAATAGGAAAAAAAGTTTATCCGATTTCTTGGGATTGAATGCTGCGTCCAATGCTGGAAAGCCGGGATTGGAAATGGGACCGGGAGGCCAGCCGGAATTGATATAGGTATTATAAGGGCTTTGTATTTCCAAATCCCTGTTAAATAATCTCTTCTTTGGTTTATCGAAAAGATATTGAACAGTAGCACAGCTTTCTAAAGGCATATTTTTTTCGATTCTAGTTTCAAATACTCCCGCCATCATCGGTCTTTCTTCTGCTTTAACTGCTTCCCTTTCTACAATGGAAGCGAGAATAACTTTTTGATGGAGGTCTTTTGGGCTAAGATTCTTTGCATTGGGAATGGAATTGATTTTTACAAAAAATCTTTTGATCATCATTTCGATTGTTTTTTCCAAAGGATAGTTGATGGGAACCGAATAGGTTTCCGGGAACAGGTACCCTTCTGTATCGTTGGCGGGAATTTTGTATTTTTCAATTATCTTTTTATCTTGTGCCGCCAATATAAATTCTTGTCTACTTTTTGCCAGTTTTCTCGCTGTTAGTAGATCCCCAATTTGTCTATTGTTGAAACCTTCCGGTATGGTGAAATGGACAAGTTTTACCTTGCCTTCTATGATGACATTCAGGATTTTTCTGGCACTCATTCCATCGTTGACTTCATAGACTCCCATCTTGATTTTGGGAGCTGAGCGAGTGAACTTAATTAGATAATTAAAATAAGCAGTGGACTTGATCATTCCATTGCGACTGAGATCGCGGACAACTCGAGAGGATGGCATTCCGGGTTCTATGATGAGTTCGTATTTTGTGTGACCGTCACCAACCGCTCCCCCCTTCATTTCATCAATGATGGCAATGCTAGAAATGATTCCTAGAATCAAAACTACAATGGAGACTAGGCTGTAGCGAAATATTTTGGAACCTAAAAGTTTATTCACATTTTTAATTGAAATAGAAGCCATTGGAATTGTAAACCAATAAATCTATTGGCAATCTTTACATATTCCATGAAAGTTAAC
This sequence comes from Leptospira sp., assembly GCA_020831715.1. GTDB lineage: Bacteria > Spirochaetota > Leptospiria > Leptospirales > Leptospiraceae. Next base: position 21,490 of record JAFIGA010000280.1, read on the forward strand.
TTCCATAGAGGAGATTTTAAACCCTTTTACCGATTTGGGCATTTGTTTTCCCAAGTCATCCACACATTCAATCCTTCCACATTTATTGCAGATTACATGTCCATGATTGATTGCCTTCTCGGTTAGTTCTTCTTTCAATTCGAAGTAAGTAACTCTATCCCCATTGAGCATTGTGCTCAATATTTTTTTGGATTCTAAATCCGATAGAGCTCTATAGATCGTGACTCGGTCCCAGGATTGACCTTTGGGTAATTTCTCCATGATCTCTTGGTGGTTAAGAGGTCTTTTGGAGTCTTGCAAAATAGAGATAACCTGTTCTCGGTTTTTGGTTATTTTGAGTCCGACATTCTTAAGAATATCAATGGGGCTATCATTATCTTGCATAATTCAAATCTATGAACAAATCAACTAGGGTAAAGTAAAATTTTATCAGCCTATTGCCTGGTTTGCCAGCGAATCTGCTTTTTTATTTCCTTCTCTTCTAACATGGTTTATGGAAAATGATTGAAATTCTTTTTTTAGATTTTGTACTTCTTCCCAAAAAGGTTTGAACTCAGGCTTCTTGACTTTGTATTTTCCTGTGACTTGAAAAACCACCAATTCGGAATCCATGAACACTTGAACTTTTTGTAAACCCAGTTCTTTCGCTTTTCTCAGTGCGTGGAGGAGAGATTGCCACTCCGCAACATTATTGGTAGCAACTCCCAATGGTTGGGATATTTCAAAAATAGCTTCTCCACTATTTCCATCACCATTTTCATCAGTTGCCCAGACTCCGAGAGATGCAGTTCCCGGATTGCCCTTGGAAGCCCCATCACAATATATTTTAACCATAGATCTAATCTTTCCGGAATACCTCACAGGTCAATCTCTCAAAATACTGTCGGTATTTTTAGGAGAATTGTATCTTGGTAAAATGGACAGTTTGGATTCACAAGAACATAGTAATTTTATTTCGGAATCAAAGAAGAATCAAACCGGGCAGGGTGGCTTGGATATGTTTCGAAACCGACTCAGGAAAAATAAAAAAGAAATGGCTAAAAGAGCCAAACAAAACTCTGTTCAAAGCTACCGACTCTATGACAAAGACATTCCTCAAGTTCCTGTTGTGATCGATTTATATAAAGATATAAATACGACTAAGGAATATCTTGTTTTTCAATACTTTAGAGGTCCCTTTGATTATTCTGAAGATGGGAATGATAGAATCTTGGATGAACGAATTTCCACAATTAAAGAAATTATCTTAGAAGTATTTCAATCTTCCATTGCCGGCTTGTATGTGAAATTAAGAGAGAAAAAGAAAGGCTCTTCTCAATATGAAAAGCTTTCCCAAGAAAGAAAAATTATCACCATACAAGAAGGCAATGCAAAAATATTGGTGAATCTAAGTGATTACTTGGATACGGGAATTTTTTTGGATCATAGACCACTTCGACTGAAAATAGGTCGTGAGTCTTCCGGTAAGAATTTATTGAATTTGTTTTGTTATACGGGTGCTTTTACGGTTCATGCAGGATTGGGAGGAGCAAAATACACTACCTCTGTTGACCTTTCGAATACTTATTTGGAGTGGGCGGAAAAAAATCTATTGCTGAACCAATTGAATCTGAGTATGCATCAATTAGTAGAAGCAGATATTATGGAATGGGTAAAAGAGAATCGAGAAAAAGTAAAATACGATACAATCATTTTGGACCCACCGACTTTTTCCAATAGTAAAAAAACAGGATCCATTTGGGATCTTCCCAAGGATTGCTACGGACTCATTCAATCACTTATAGATTATTATCTAAGTGATGAAGGTGTGATTTATTTTTCTACCAACTTTAGAAAATTTCAGATGGAATCGGAGAGTATTGAAGGACATGTAGAAGATATTTCCGAGGAGACAATTCCTTTCGATATAAGGGAAAAGAAAATTCATAGAACCTGGAAGATCACAAAAAAGGCCATGCAAAATGCATAGCCTAGTTTTGGGTTGGCATTGCATCAGAAAGATCTGACCCAATGCCGAAGACTTGAGCAGGTTGATTTACATCATTCCGCCCATGCCTCCCATTCCACCCATTCCGCCCATTCCACCACCTGGCATTCCGCCACCTTTCTCATCATCAGGCTTATCAGTGATAGTAACTTCAGTAGTGAGGATCATCGCTCCGATAGAAGCAGCATTTTGCAATGCAGATCTTACAACCTTAGCAGGGTCAACAACACCTGCGGCTATTAGGTCTTCCCAAACCATAGTCAATGCATTGAACCCGACATTTCCGGTCTTAGCTCTTGCGTGTTCTACGATTACGGATCCTTCTAGTCCTGCGTTGTTAGTGATCATTCTGATTGGTTCTTCAACCGCTCTTAGAATGATTGCAGCACCGGTTGCTTCGTCACCTTCCAACTTCAATTTCTTGATAGCATCTTGAGTTCTGAGTAGTGTTAATCCACCACCGGCAACGATACCTTCTTCTACAGCTGAACGAGTAGCAGAAAGTGCATCTTCTACACGAGCTTTCTTCTCTTTCATTTCAACTTCAGTAGCAGCACCTACGTGAATGATAGCAACACCACCGGCAAGTTTTGCCAATCTTTCTTGGAGTTTTTCTCTATCGTATTCAGAAGTAGTTTCTTCTACTTGTCTTTTGATCTGAGCAATTCTTGCTTGGATATCTTTTTTGGAAGCATCACTTCCTTCGATGATAGTTGTGTTTTCTTTGTCAACAACAACTTTCTTAGCTTTTCCAAGTTGGCTGATGTCAGCATTTTCCAACTTCATTCCAAGATCTTCACTGATTACTTGACCACCGGTAAGGATTGCAATGTCTTCCAACATAGCTTTTCTTCTGTCGCCAAAACCGGGAGCTTTCACAGCAACGCACTGGATTGTTTTTCTTAGCGTGTTAACAACGATAGTTGCAAGAGCTTCGCCTTCGACTTCTTCAGCGATGATAACAATTGGCTTACCTGCTTGAGCAACTTTTTCCAATACAGGAAGAAGGTCTTTCATGCTGGAGATTTTCTTATCATAGATTAAGATTAGAGGATCGTTGAAAGTTGCAGTCATGGATTCAGGATCTGTCACCATGTAAGGAGAGATATATCCTCTGTCGAACTGCATACCTTCCACTACGTCTAGAGTAGTTTCGATTGACTTGGCTTCTTCAACAGTGATCACACCGTCTTTTCCAACTTTTTCCATAGCGTCAGCAATTAGATTACCGATTTCTGGATCGTTGTTAGCCGAAATTGTTGCAACAGCAGCAATGTCTTTTTTATTATTGATCTGAACAGCTTTGCTTTTTATTTCAGCAACAGCGGCAGTTACAGCCTTGTCGATACCATGCTTCAGAGCCATAGGATTCGCACCGGCAGTTACGTTTTTCAAGCCTTCGTTGATGATAGCTTGTGCCAAAATAGTTGCAGTGGTAGTTCCGTCTCCCGCCAAGTCATTCGTCTTGGTAGAAACTTCTTTAACCATTTGAGCACCCATGTTTTCAATCGGGTCTTCCAATTCGATTTCTTTAGCAACAGTTACACCGTCTTTGGTGATTGTTGGAGAACCGAATTTTTTATCAATTACTACGTTTCTACCCTTTGGTCCAAGAGTTACTTTTACTGCGTTAGCAAGTTTGTTTACTCCGGAAAGTAGCGCTCTTCTTGCTGTTTCGTCAAATTCTATTAGTTTAGCCATATATATTTTCCTCCTAAATTAAGATACAATTCCGAGAATGTCAGATTCTCTGATGATAAGGTAGTCTTTTCCACCTTGTTTGATTTCTGTTCCGGAATACTTTCCGTATAGAACTTTGTCTCCGACTTTTACTTCAAGAGGAACCAGTTTTCCGTCTTCGTATTTTCCGGATCCGATGGCAACAACAGTTCCTTCTTGTGGTTTCTCTTTAGCGGTATCGGGTACATAGAGACTTCCGATTTTTTCTTCCGACTCTGACTTTGGTTCTACAACGACTCGATCTGCGAGTGGTTTAATATTCATAATTCTTGCTCCTTTTTGGTAAAAAATTGTATTTTTACTCTAGCACTGCATTATTTAGAGTGCTAATCTTTAAGGACATGATAATTTTTGAGGTCAAATTTGGCAAGCACTTTATTGGATAGAGTGCTAAAAAAAGTTTCCGATTGACAATCCGACAACTCATCCAATCCTGAATCAAGAAACTCCCTCACTGTATACGGAAAAAAGATTGCCCCAAGAATTTTACCAATCCATCCAAAAAGAGCTCTCGAGTAGAGACGAAAAGAACTTACGAAGAAGCTTGTATGTTCCTCAAGGCATAGATTTTTGTTCCAATGATTACTTAGGCTTGGCAAAAGATTCTCGAATTCATAATGCACTCATGGAAGGAATAGGAATCTACGGTGCAGGTTCGACGGCAAGCAGATTGGTCCGCGGACATTCTGAAGCTTTCGTTTCGCTGGAAAGAAAATTCTCTTTTTTAAGCCAAGGAATGGGGGCGCTTTTTGTTGCCAATGGTTTTACGGCTAACTTAGGATTAATGGACGCCATTGCGGATTTGCGGACTGTTGTCTTCTGTGATCGCTTGAATCATGCATCGATTTTGGATGGGATTCGACTTTCCGGAGCCAAACGAGTTTACTACGATCATTTGGATATGAATGATCTTCGAGCCAAATTGGAAAAGCACCGGTCGGCTAAGAGAAAAATTTTAATATCGGAAACTATATTTAGTATGGATGGGGATGCTCTTCCCATAGAGGAATATGTGAAATTAGCCGAGGAATTTGATGTCATACTTGTATTGGATGAGACCCATGCAGTGGGAGTATTTGGGAAAATGGGAGGGGGACTTTCTTGTGACGAGAAGTTTTTAGATGCAGAGCTGATTCCACGAATTGATTTTAGAATCTATACCATGGGAAAGGCACTTGGCTTAGAGGGAGGTTTGATTGTGTATAATAATGAATCTTCCAAGGATTTTCTGATCAATTGCATGCGAAATTTCATCTTTTCGACTGCTCCCATGCCGGCAATTGCCCATGCGGGAATAACCGCTTGCGAAATTTTATTCAACAATCCGGATCTCGTTGCAAAGCCTTTATTGAATTCCGATTATTTTCGTAAGTCCATTCAAGGGCTTGCAGTAGAGCAGACGAATTCAATATCACAGATCATTCCGTTGATTTTAAATTCGGAAGAACAAGCTCTCTCTGTGAGTAAACAGCTTCAAGATAGGGGACTCGACGTTCGTGCGATTCGTCCACCCACCGTTCCCAGTTCTCGTCTAAGAATCAGCATCCATGCCGATCATAAAAAAGAAGAATTGGACAGACTATCAGAGACTTTATTTGAAATATTGGATTAGAAAACTCCTTTTCCTAAGACATGGCTCCCAAAAAATGACCCTATGATTCCTGCTGTTCTACGTTTTAACCCAATTTACAAAGAAAAAATCTGGGGAGGTCGCAAATTAGAGAAAGTTCTAGGGCGAACAATCCCTCCAGGTGAAATTGGAGAAAGCTGGGATGTTTCTGATTATCTAGATGATAAGTCAGTGATACTCGATGGTCCTTGGAAGGGCAGGGAATTTCGTTCTGTTTTTAAAATGTATCCTCGGGAAGTACTCGGTTCCGGCTTCGAAGGTCTTCCTTTTCCTCTTTTGGTAAAAATCATCGATGCCAAAGAGAAACTTTCTGTCCAAGTTCATCCCAGTGATGAGTATGCATCGAAAAAAGATCCCAAGAACTCAGGCAAGAAAGAAGCATGGATTGTCATGGATGCTGATAAGGACGCACAACTTGTAGTGGGTTTCTCCAAAAAGTTGGATAGAGAAACCTATGCGAAGCTCATCGAAAAGAATCAGGCAGAATCCGTATTGCAATCCATTCCCGTGAAGCCTGGGGATGCATTTTTATTGGAGCCGGGAACAGTTCATGCCATTGGTGCCGGTGTGTTGCTTTTGGAAATCCAACAATCATCCGATTCCACCTATCGGGTATATGATTATGGAAGACCTAGAGAGCTTCATCTGGAAAAAGCACTGGATGTATTGAATTTTAAAAAATCTACCGGTAAAGAATGGATGGAATACAAACCATCCGATTTTATCGGAGCCGGAAAATTATTCTGTCTTACGGAAAATAATAAATTTAGAATCTATATTTTAGATATGAAACCCTGTGATGATTTCGATCCCGAAGATTTTGAACCGGAGGACTATATCTTACCTACCGTTACAAAACGTCCAAGATTTCATATCTATACAATATTGGAAGGTGGTTTGCGCCTTACTTCCGGGGAAGAATTCAAAAAAGGTGAGAGTTTTCTTCTGACCGCCTCCGGTTCGGAGAAAGAAATTCTCTTCACCCAGGTAGGCAAGACACCTACTAAATTAGTTATTTCCACTGTGGGTTCAGATTACGATTGATATTAATTTCGTAAATTGATGAAAGAATTATTTACCGATATCGATGCCGACCTTTTCCAGAGATGACAGATGCACTCTGCCTGTGTATTGGTCTTCGTATTTTCCCAAGCTTTCAATGAAGGGTTCGGAGAATCCAACCCTACGCCTGGTTTCCGGAATATAAAAATATCCCTTGGCTCGCCGTGGAGTAAAAGGAAATTCCAATAGAGATTGAAAGTATTCCCACTCGTTCATATCATTCGGTTTTGTTTTTTTGAAAACGGCTAGACCACGTTTCACATGACGAACCTCATCCTCGAAAACAGTCTCCATGATTGTAGCTGACTTTTCGTCTCCATGAAAGGCGAAGGCTTGTTTGTATACTTGTGAAAAGTCGAGATTAGCCCCTTCGAAACTAATCGATAGAACTGCAGAAAATTTCTCCAAAGTTTCCATTTTGGAAATTTGTTTCCAAAATAAACGATTGAGGGGTCTGTCTCCAAAGCCAATACCCAGTTCTTCCATTCTCATTTGGTAGAGACGAAAATGACTCTGTTCTTCTTGCAAGGATTTTAGAAACCCACGACGAACACCTGCGGGTGCGTCGGGAAATTTAAGAAGTGCCCAAGCAAAGAGTTCTATAGCCATCAATTCATGATTGGCAAAATGATGCAAACTAAGTCCCACATTCCTGGGATCATTCAGATGTTCCAATCTAGGGATCTTTGATTTTTCATCGGTCATAGCTATACTGGAATGTCTGGTCGGAATGGATGGAGGATCTAACTTTTGGGGAGCTAAGGAATCTGTTAAATGAGAATCCGGAGGAGTTAATTTGGATTCCAAATCCGGAGAATATAAAATAAATTCTGCATACTCAGAATAGCTGGACATACCACTAGAATTTTCTGAGAGTGTACTTGATCAATGAATAATTTTTACCAATCAGTGTACGAAATGGCATCGAAAATTCCGAAAGGAAAGGTGACAAGCTATGGAAGATTGGCTGTCTTGTTGCAGTCCCCCAGGGCGGCAAGGGCTGTTGGTTATGCATTGAATTCTCTTAAAAAAGATGACTTGCAAAAAGTTCCTTGGCAGAGAGTAATCAACTCCCAAGGTAAAATTTCCATCAAGGGGGATCATTTTCGTGCTTCGTTGCAAAGAAGACTTTTGGAAGAGGAAGGAATTGTATTCGATGAGAATGATTCTATTGATTGGGACAAATTTGGTTGGCCGTAGTTTTTGATAATTTGAAACAAAATCATAAAGGTTTACTCTAACTAATCATGCTTAATAAAAATAATTCTATAACCAGCATTCCCAAAGCAGGAAAAAATAAACGCGCTCTATTGGTAGAAGGCGGAGGAATGAAGGGTGCCTTTTCCGGGGGCGTAATGACCGCATTAAACTTTTCTCTCCCCGCGCAAGAATTCGATCTCATAGTAGCGGTTTCCAGTGGAGCTTGCAGTGCCGCCTATTATGCGACAACTCCCAAGCCGGAAGTGGAGCGAGGAGAAAAGCTTCTGAATATTTGGAGATGGGAATTGGCGGGGAGTAGATTGATTTCTATTTTTAAGCCATTGAAGAAGAGAACCTTGTTAGATCAGAAATTTTTGGTAGATGATTTATTTCGAGTTAAGTATAGATTGGAAGCTGAGAATTTTGAAAAGAAGGGATTGCCCAAGTTTTTGGTTGCAGTTTGTAACTTGAAAGAAAAGAAACTGGAATACATTCGTGCGACGAAGGATAATATATTTGACCTATTGAAAGCAGCAACTTCACTTCCCATTGCCACCAAAGGAAAGCATATCGTCGATGGGGTTCTCTACTGCGATGCAGCTATATTAAATCCTCTTCCTCTGCAAGACTTGATTGATGCCGGATACAAAGATATTACTGTGATAATGAATTCCCCTGTTTGGTGGGAATCTCTGCCATTGCCCAGGTTTACAAGATTTCTTTCTTTTCCTTTCAATCGTCAAATATCCAAATTAATGAAGCAACTCCACCACCACCACTTCAACCAAGCAAGGAGCATAGCTCAAAATCCTCCCAAAGATATCACCTTGCAAGTCATCGCTCCGGATGATATATTGCCTGTGGGTCTTGTAACTACAAAAAGGGAGTCTTTGGAAGAGACCGTGGAATTGGGTAAATCAAAGGGAAAAGAAGCTGTAAAAGAACTGATGAAACGGTTTTCTGCCAAGGGAAAAAAGCTCCCCCATAAAAAAATGGGGAAGAAGTCCAAAAAGTAACTATCTATCGCACTTGGCGGGGACGCCTAGTTTTCCTAAGATAACTGTCATTGGACAGAATCCTGTTAGGCTTAGAATAGTTAGGTTTAAGCCAACCAATCCTGTGAGTATCATCCAATACTGTGAGTGATAATGAGTCAGAGCTAAACTCGCCAATACAAAAATTCCCGCTACTAGCCATACTATTCTTTCAATGTACCATGATTTTGTGCTTGCTAAAAACATATAAAATCTCCTTCTATATACCATACTGGGTATCCTATGTAAATTTGTCTATTGAAATTTATATTGGGCTGAACATGAAATCTGTCCCAAAACTCTATAATCTCAGGAGAGCTTGCTCGTTGGGATGAGCAAGCTGGGGGGATTCGACTTCGGCTTCGCCTGTCGAATTTGGAGTGTTTGCTGCCGCAAACAGTGGTGTAAGGTTAAATGCTTTAGCCATTCTTTCTATTTTCACCTCTTCTGCGAACGTATGTGAGCACTACCGTTTCCAGTAATAGATTTTTTTAGTTTTTCTTGGGACAGATTTTATTTACGATTTTTGAGCTAAATTCCTAGCTGGGTTACGATCTCTTTAGCTTGTTGGAGGAATTGTTCTTCTTGCTCTCGGGAGAAGGGACCGAATTCGTTTTTTTGCATACGAAGAGCCAGGTGGATGTATTCGATGGAACCTGCTATGGTGAATTCGGGCTTAGCCTTGTTGGGAATGATTTTTAAGTCGGAGCCTTGTGCCAATACAAGAGACCTCGGTGGAATTTTCTTTCCACCTCGAATCATACAGCCAGCGGTAACCTGGGCTCCATCCCCAATTTCGGCACCATCCAAAATAATGGAACCTATTCCAATGAGAACGCCTCTTCCGATCTTACAGCCATGGAGCATTGCATTGTGACCAACCAGTGTCCAGTCTCCGATTTCGATACTAGACCTTGAGTCTGTATGGAGGGTAGAGTTGTCTTGGATGTTGACAGCTTCTCCCAATCGGATCGAATTCATATCGGCTCTAAGAACCGCTCCCGGCCAGATGGAGCATGACTTGCCAAAACCCACATCTCCCATAACGGTCGCTTGGTTGTGAATCCAAGGCTTGTCGAATTCAGGAAGTCCCAAATTAGATAAATCCATTATCGAACTGCAAATCCATTTTCTTGAGCGATAGAAAGCAATTGATCACTGAGTTCTTTGAGCCTTTCTTGGGTGAAGGTTTTATCCTTGGGAAGCAGACTCACTCTATAAGTTATAGATTGTTTGTTTTCTTCCAGATTTCCACCTCTAAATACATCATGCACCCAGACCTCTTCGAGTTCGGGGATATTCGCAGTAAGAATATTTTGGACATAACGATTGGTATCATCGTTCATGTCCAATACCAAAGAAATATCCAGATGTCCCTGTGGAAAAGAAGAGGGTGCTTGGAACACCTTATTTTTCTTACTTTGACGATAGGCTTCAATGAATTTATCCAATTGAATCTTAATCAATATAGGTCTCTTTCTGAGTCCGTATTCATCGGTCTCTCGGTTGTGAAGTATACCCATTTCTCCGATTGTTATCTCTTGGAATTTCAATTCCAATGCCGCATTGGGGTGGAAGTATTTCCTTTGGATTGGGTTCCAAGTTAGATTTTTAATATTCCATGAGTTGAATATAGATTCCACTGAAGTTCTCAGTTGGACAAAATCCGATTCCATACTAGATTTATCTTCCGATTGGCTTCTGCCTTCGCCCAGGAAAAGAATTCCAATGAATCGATCTTCTGTGGGCAATCCGTCTGCATCTTTTTTGGAATTGTCATAGGTACGTCCAATTTCAAAGATTCCAAATTTCTCGAATCTATCTTGGTTGGTAACCGCATTCTTTATGAGAGAGGGATAGATGGATGTTCGAAGGACCGAGTGGTCGATGGGCATTTCATTTTTCAAGATGACCAGTTCGGAATCTTTTTTCTCGCATTCAAATCTTGCATCAACGGGAGAAGTGAAGCTATAGTTGAATACCTCATGAAAACCAAGACGCATGGCGAGAGTTAATTTCCATTTCTTCTCCCAATCCCGAATCTCATTTTCTATGGGAGTTTCCAATGCGAGTGAAAGTGCATTGGTTGCAATGTTTCCATAGCCAATCGTTCTTCCTATTTCTTCCACAATATCTTCCGGAATGGTTACATCATAGTTGTGCCTATAAGGCGGAACGAGTATCTTCCAGCTAATGTTGGGTTCCGGGTTTTTGTTTTCAATTGTAAATCCCAAACGACTCAGAATGTCTTCGATTTCGGATGCTTCTACTTTTTTGCCCAATTTCTTTTGCAAAAAGTCCAAGCTAACATCAATGAATTGCTTCTTGTCCAGACCATGGTTGAATCCGGCAATTTTACCAAATTGGATGTTCGGATTTCCATTTTCTCTAAGGAGTTGGATGGCTCTGTGAATGACAGGTATGCAGGTAAAGCTATTCAGTCCTTTTTCATAACGAATTGCCGCATCGGATCGAATGCCTGTTTTGCGAATGGATTTTCGAACATCTTCTCTGCGAAATAATGCCGATTCCAAAACCAATTCCACTT
>JAFIGA010000286.1 GCA_020831715.1 Leptospira sp.
AAGCGAGATAAGCATCCATCATCAAGAAAATTTTCCTTGCCTAGTCTTCACGGGAATTCTACCCTAGAACCATGGCAAAAACAGAATCCAAAATGGTCGAACTGGGAAGTATCAGCCCGGGATTTACTCTCCCTTCTCCAATAGATAATAAAACCTATTCGTATGAAGATTGCCGAGGAGACAAGGCAACAGTTGTCATCTTTATGTGCAACCATTGCCCCTTCGTGATTCATATTGCAGAAGGTCTTTCACTGTTTTCCAAAGATTGGATGGCAAAAGGAGTGAACTTTATAGGAATTAACTCCAATAATGTGGAAACCCATCCGGATGATTCTCCTGAGAAGATGGTGGAGACAGCGAAGAATTGGAATTTGACCTTTCCTTATTTATTTGATGAATCCCAAGAAGTCGCAAAGTCGTTTGGTGGTGCCTGCACACCGGACTTTTTTGTCTATGGCAAAGATGATAAACTCATCTACCGCGGACAATTTGACCCATCCAGACCAGGTAACGGAGTCGATGTTACCGGAGAATCCTTGGCGCAAGCTTTGGACACATACGTTAAGGAAGGGAAGATTTTGACCGATCAGAAACCCAGTCTTGGGTGTAATATTAAGTGGAAGTGAAGCGTATCACAGGATTGACCCCGACAAAATTTTTTCTATAAGATGTCGCTTTTGTTCAAGACGGCAATGCTTACTAAATAGTATATTTGAAGTATGAAACAAGAAATCAAACTTTCCCTCATGAACTTTGTTTTGAAGCCGCTAACTTAGAAGCTATGCAAGAATTCCTAATAGAAAAAAATGTCCCCATCATCAATCCATTGGCGGAACAACCTTGGGGGCAAATGGTAATAAGAATTGACCTCTCAGAGAACCCATATACCACTTGAAGTTTTGGATCAATACCTACCTAATTAAAAATGAGTAGAATGACAAAAAAAAATTAATTCCTGTCGAAATAACGAAATTGAACGGTGTCTTTATTTACCAACACAAACTAAAAAGGAGTTTTTTATGGTATTTCAAATCACAGCTTTGTATGCACTTCCTCTAGCAATATTGGGGCTTGTACTTTGGTTTCGGGTTACGATCATGCGATCCAACTTGAATGTTTCGATCGGAGAGAAAGGAGATCTCAATCTCTTGCAAAAAATAAGACAACATGGTAATTTTATTGAGTGGGTTCCCATGATTCTTATCCTAATGGTCATAGCTGAAGGAAATGGTGCCGGTGTATGGCTGCATATTTCCGGATCTTTAATCTTAATTGGGCGTTTGGTTCATCCTTTTGGACTAAAAATAGATAATGCTTCTCATCCATTAAGATATGTAGGAAATATAGCAAGTTTGTTAGCTCTATTGAATGTGCTGATATGTATTGTTGTAACTTCTGCCGGGCTTTAATTGGAATTGATCAAGTATGCAGTATATGTTACTTATTTACAATTCTCCGGACTCGGAACCTGTTTATGGCACACCTGAATTCCAATCTATGATGGCTGAATTTTCGGCTTTCAATGATAGAGCCAATGCGGATGGAGTTTTAGTTAGTGGCGAAGGATTGCAAGGTGTGGATACCGCAACATCACTCCGGATAAGAAGCGGAAAAGTGGAAACTATGGATGGTCCTTTTGCAGAAACAAAAGAACATCTAGGTGGTTACTATGTTATCAATGTTCCGGATTTGGATTCAGCTCTAAAATATGCAGGAATGATTCCAGTTGCTCGATTCGGAACGATTGAGGTTAGACCTTTAATGGATTACAATCCATCTAAAAATTAAACTATGATTTCAGCCTCCGCCCAAGCTATAGCAATTTCAAAATCTTTGGAAAAAGTAATGAAAAATGATTGGGGGAGGTTGATGGCGGCACTTACAAGTCAATTGGGATCTATACAATTGGCTGAAGATGCTCTCCAAGAAGCCTGCATATCTGCATTGGTTCATTGGTCCAAGAATGGAATCCCTCATTCACCTCAAGGATGGTTGATCAGAGTTGCCTACCGCAAAGCATTGAATCAAATCCGCAGTGAAGTAAGGTCTATGAAAAGAGAAATAATCTCAGCAGAATTGAGAAATCTAATTGATCGAGATGATGAAGACATCCCTGACGAGAGACTGCGACTGATTTTTTCTTGTTGTCATCCGGCATTAGAGGTCAAATCCAGAGTTGCTTTAACTCTAAGAACTGTTTGTGGTATTTCAACATTAGAAATTGCAAGGTTGTTTCTTGACTCAGAAACTACTATGGGACAGAGACTCAGTAGAGCGAAAAGAAAAATAGCAAAAGCAGGAATCCCTTTTTCTATCCCTGAACCCAATGAATGGAATGAGAGGTTGCAAACTGTACTAACAACTATATATTTGGTATTTACTACTGGTTATATGAAAGAACCCGCCAATTCCAACAGAGATCTTTGTGGTGAGGCAATTTTTCTCACAAATCTTCTAATGTCTCTTTGTCCCAATGAACCGGAGGTAGAAGGAGCTTTGTCATTGATGCTTTTAACTGATTCTCGCAGAAATGCAAGAATCAATTCCAGTGGAGAAACCGTTCCTCCCGGTGAACAAAACCGAAGTTTATGGGATAGAATAAAAGAGGCTCAAGGTAAAGAACTTCTAGAAATAGCACTAAAGCGAAAAAAGGCAGGACCTTTTCAGATAAAAGCGGCAATTAGTGCTTGTCAGATGACAGAACCTAAGCCGGATTGGAATCAAATTCTAGAGTTGTATACTATTTTATTAACAATGGAACCAACACCAGTCGTAAGATTGAATCAAGCAGTTGCAATTGCAGAAACAGGAAACCCTGGCTTAGCTATGAATAAAATAAATGAATTGGAAGAAGTATTAAAAGACTATCAGCCTTTTTATGCCACCAAGGCAAAGATACTTGCTCAACTAAAAGACCACAAAGGATCTATTATCGCATATAAAAAGGCAATCCAATTGGCGGAAAATGAGAGTGATCGTATATACTTATCCAACCAATTGAAATTGAATGATGCGGGTGGAACTCTATAACCTCAAAGAGTTTTTTCAATTGACAATTATTCAAACCAAGTCTAATTTATCCCTATGACTGCCTTAGCCGAGAAACTCACTGTAGAAATGATGGTTCAGCACCCCGAGAAATGGGAGAATTTTGAACTCTACCGAGGAGAACCTTTTGAGATGACGTATTCTAGACCTTTGCATGGAAAGATTTTATTACAACTTGGAACCATTATTAATTCCTGGATCCGATCCGTTGGATACGGTGAAGTGATTGGAGGAGAATCGGGGATTCGCTTTGGTGAGGATACTCGCTATTCTTTTGATCTGGGTTGGTCGGGAGAAGCTCTTCCGGAAGATGAGATTCCTACGAAATCTCTGCCCCTTATGGTGGAGATTGTATCCGACTCCAATGATGCGAATCGGCTCTTGAATAAGATTGAAGACTACTTGGAAAATGGTGCCAAGGAAGTCTGGATCATCTACCCCAAAAAAAAGGTGATCCAAGTGTACTATCCGAATAACATGGCAAAGCTCTTCCACTTGGGGGATAATATCACTCCGGGTGATTGGATGAAAGGGTTCTCCTTGGATCTGAAGGAACTGTTTCCCGAGAAAAAGTGATTATTCTAAATTCACAACAACAGATTCAATTTCAATCCTTTTGAAGTCATTTTTTTAAATCCCTTATCGAAGGTTACCAATTCCAAGTTCTTATCCATTGCCAAGCAAGCGAGATAGGCATCCATCCAGATTCCGGGATCTTTTTTGGATGATTTTCCCAAAATTGGCCAATTGACCAAGTGCTTTTTTTCATCGGGTAAGAATACAAATCGGCTATCATGCATTAATTCATTCCAAAGTAGAATTGCTTTTTCATTGGTCAATGATTCCTCTTTTAAAATATGACTTGATGTCAACAAACGAAGAAAAGAAATTTGGACTAGTCTAGGGATAAAGAATTTCGAATTGTTTGTTTGGCTTTGGAACCAAGCATTTGCAGTGGTATGATGAGGGTGGAATTCGATTACATCTGCCAATAATACATTGGTATCAATTAAAAAATGATTCAAGGTTTGCTTTATAGCTCCCATTCGCCAATAAGTCTTTCCATTTTTTCGTTGGTCATACCTTCAAAGAGTTTTTTTCTATTGGGATTCTTGGCTTTAATTAACGGGTGTCGATTTATTTTTTCTGCTGGTACTTTTGAACTAATATTGTCTAAATCTCCTATGCCAAGATACAATCGAATGGATTCGTTCATAAGATCCATGATTTTCCGGTTTTCTTGTGCCGCCTTAATCTTTAAGGATTTATAAAGATCGTCTTGGATATGAACGGTAGTTTTCATATTTCCATATTTCCATATTTATTCTAAATTTCAAGAAAATTTTCCTTGCCTAGTCTTCACAGGAATGCTAACCTAAAAACATGGCAAAAACAGAATCCAAAATGGTCGAACTAGGAAGCATTAGCCCGGGATTTACTCTCCCTTCTCCGATTGATAATAAAACCTATTCATATGAAGATATTGCCGAGGTGAGAAGGCAACAATTGTAATTTTCATGTGCAACCATTGTCCTTTTGTGATTCATATTGCAGAAGGTCTTTCACGGTTTTCCAAAGATTGGATGGCAAAAGGAATAAATTTTGTAGGAATTAACTCCAAATATGTGGAAACCCATCCGGATGATTCACCGGAGAATCCTTGGCACAAGCTTTGGATGCATACGTTAGCGAGGGAAAGATTTTAACCGATCAGAAACCCAGTCTTGGGTGTAATATCAAGTGGAAGTGAGTTTTTCCTTTTGACACATAATCCCAATTCAGATAAACTGCTTTAGTTATGATAAAAAAAAATCGATTTTTATCTATTGCTTCATTCATTTTTTCTTTTATGCGAAGTTTGGTCATTACCCTATTCATTGCCTTATTATTTTCACAGCCTTTGTCCGCAGAGAAGTATCTATTCTGGGAGAGTATTCATGTGGATGCTCATATTCGAAAAGATGGAGTTCTGGAAGTATCGGAGATTCAGTCCATTCATTTCCATGGAGATTGGAATGGTGCCTACCGTTATTATAATGTTGGCTGGAATGAAACTATGGAATTTTTATCCATAGAGAGAAAGCTACCTAATTCGGAGAACTGGATTCCGCTTCGACCCGGAAATTTAAACCGAGTGGACTCCTATGAATACAGCTTTAAAAACAATTCCATCAAATGGAGAGCTCGTTATGAGAGGGATCCCCCTTTTAAAAACCAAGTCATCACTTATAGGATAAAAATTCTCTACTATGGAGCTGTGAATCTCTTACCGAATGGAGGCTATGAGCTCCAACACGATTTTGCCTTTCCCAATCGAGACAGAGGGGAAGATATCAAAGAAATGACAGTTTCTCTTACTTGGGATGAGAGCTGGGTGCAAGAAGACGAAGTAAAAGAAGGAGGAGGAGCGCAAGTAGGAGTGGGAGGAAAGGCAGAGGATCGGCAAGGTATCTTTAAGAGCATTTACCCTATACCACCTAGATCCGGATTTGTGGTTAGGCAGAGATTGAACTATATCGGAGACAAGAATGATCTTGCACCGTATTATGAAGATTTTGCGGATTATCGAATTGGATTATACCTTGGTATAATCATCTTCCTTGCTATGACACAAGTTTGGATTTATAGGAGAGCCGTTCAAAAGGGAATCTTGGAGAAGCCTAAGCTTTATACAACATGGGATGAAGTAAATAATACAATTGGAGCTTTACTACCGGAGGAAGTATGTCTAATCGCTGAGCATAAAGGTAAACTCATAGAGACATGGATCACTCGATTAATGAATGAAAATAAATTTCACGCCGGTATTTGTCCCGATACGGGAGTGTTCAAGCTGAAGAAACTGGTTCCCGATTCGGAATTCGCAGAAGAAGACCAAAAGATTTTGAAAGGTCTTTTTGTTACAGGAGGATCTGAGATTACCGGGGAGGATATAAAAGCTCATTACAAAGAAAAAAAGATATCTTATAGTTTATATTTGGATATCTTTCGAAGATACGAAGGTTTAGTTAAGAATTTTATTGAAAAATTCAAACCAACCAATGAATCATTTTGGTCTGATATAGTTTCCATATTTGATTATAGTCCTTATCTATTCTTGCTAATGTATATAATGTTTATGTTTTTTTGGGATGGCTGGGAGAGCATAATCCCTAAAGGAGCCGGGTATTCTAAAGCCGAATTTTTAAGAGACTTTGTAATTTTCTTGTTTATATCGATTGGATCTGCTATAGCGGCTCATTCCGGTCTTAAGGAAAAGCATTTTGGATTTGAGGATTTGAAGTCCAATCGAAAAAAATTATTTTTCAAATCTTTCATCGGCTCCATTTTATTACTTACGATTATGTTTATATTATTGTTTTGGAACAGGTTTTATTCCTATCAATTCTATACGGTATTTATGGTATTGCTTGGGATTCGTGCATTTTTCTTTCTCTGGCTAGCTTCTCCCAAGTATGCAATGAATCAGATACGATTCATATTGGATATGATCTCATCGACGAATTTTATCCGATCCAGATTTCAATCGGATGATCCTTGTGATGTGCCCATCGGTCTGTCTTCCTATCTTCCTATCTTCCTGCTCTGGAATTAATTCCCGATTTGGAAGCTCGTATCCAATCCGGGAAAAACGATTGTTTGTATCTCTTTCCGTACGGAATTCAAAAATTAATTAACTCCGGCGAGATAAATTCCGGATTCATCCACACACGGACTTCTCGGATTTCCTCTTCCTCAACTACCGGATTTTCCTCACTCTCAAGCGGTGCCGGGCTTGCCGGTAGTTCCTTCCAGGGAGGAGGAGGTAGTTTTGGTGGTGCCGGAGGCAGTGCTTCTTGGGGAGATAGTCTACAAGATTTTGCATCTTCAGCAAGTTATTCACCTCCAGGTGGTGGCGGTTCCGGAAGTTCCGGTGGTGGGGGAGGCGGAGGTTGGTAATGGATCTTTCCTTCTCTAAGTTGGTCATAACTTCAAAGAGTTTTTTCTATTGGGATTTTTGGTTTTAACTCCCGGATGCCGGTATTTATATCCTTGCTTAGTCTAGGTTACAATATGAAGTGGAAGTGAAATCTCTTTATCTTGTAAAGAATGGGGAAGAATAAAATTTAACTACTATTTATTGATACTATGCTAATTGTATCCTCCGGTAGTATATTCCAAGCTCTATGGTATTTTGTATCATACATTAGTTCGGGAAACTGATTTTGAATAGCTCCCCGAATCTCTCGTAATTTCAGTGGCGGATTAATCTTAGAGAGATTATCTTTAACAAATAGAATTGTTGCATCCAGATAATGCCCCGATTCCACATTAAAAAAACCACCTCTATAAACATAGATTAGAGTTAGGTTGTATTCAGAATACAACCAGTCTCGAAGGGAAAAGAATTCTTCTTTAAGCGGAAGCTTTTCATGTTTAATTTTCCATTTTAGATTTTCGATTATGTCCATAATTAAGTTTAAATTACTAAGCTAATTATTCCAATCCCGGAATATTCATTCGAAATCGAAAGAACCTTTCCCATTCATGATCCGTAGTAAAATAGGGATGAATGAGTATAATATGCAAAAGTGCAATCATAGAGGCACCGGGCAAAAGATTCCATCCGATGAAGGTTGCCCAGGAATCTTCTAACAGAAAAATACTTTCGATTTCTCCACTGAAGTGATTCATTTGAAAATTGTATATTATAAAAACTGCTAAAAATGCAGAATGGAAAAAAATTAGGATACCATGCACAGTGTATTCCAATGAACTCAAGCCACCGAATATTTTCCTGGCTTTCCTTTCAATCCACATGTCCCATATCTGGAATACCAGATCGGTGAAAATAAATCCAAGAAAGGCGAACAAATAAATTCCTTTAATCTGAAAGACCAACATTCCCAAAATTAGAATGGGAAATAATATAGCTCGAATTGAGTGGAGTAAATGCTCCTTTCTTGTTTCAGAGAACTTGTACAATTGAAATTTCCAAAGATGCAAAAGAATCGCATCCGAGAATCCAAAAATTGCATAGATGCCAATTAGAATTGCCATCAAATTTAAAAGGGATGAATTTTCCATAGCTACTTCCTTAAAATATGTATAAATGCACAATTATGCAAATAAATAAATTTGTCAAACATCTTTATTTTTTTCTTTACTCACTGAAATAATAACCAATACAATTAGCTATATGTCTTCAGCGAGAGCCAAAAAGGTTTCATTGAGCCCCAAAAAAAAGAAGCTTCAACCTCCTTTTAATAGCAAAATATTCGAGGATATTGCGAATATTTCTATTGATTCATTGGATCAAATTTTGGATTCCAAGTTCCTGAATTCTCTATCGGATCCTACAAGGATAACTGTTTTGAAAAAAGTAATTCAGCTCGGTAGAGGTGATGTTTCCCAGATCGCAGATGGTCTCCCATGGGATAAATCTGTTGTGTCACGGAATCTTGCTTATTTAAATGAAGCTGGAATCTTGAAAAGAACTAAGATAGGGAAGCAAGTTTTTTATGAACCGGATATTGAAAATATAATAAAGCGATTGAGAGCTATAACGGAAGGAATCGAAATGATAGTTTCGAATTGTTGTCCGGAAAAAAACATAAAATAATCAAGATTATAATATGTATTATTTTTGTATCTTTTCAAATATTGTGAATTGATACATTTTTGAATCCAATTCATTTTCTGATTTCCATTTTGAGTATCTTTTTTTTGTAAATTTAAAAATAGTACTTTAAACATTTAAGAGAGTTCTTGAAAATATAAAAAGATAGTAAATATTTTATGAATAAATATATATATTTAATAATTTATTTTTACGCCCAAACATTATTTTCAGAAAGTAATAATTCAGTAATCACTCTTAACTCCGACGATAAAGTTCAAAATATCGGAAACCAAATTTATTTTTTTGAGGATAAAACTAGAAATTTATCGATAGATGATATTCGGGAACCTTATATTCAAAATTTATTTCAAAAATCCAAATTGGAAATTCCCAACTTTTATGTCACAAGTAGCAAGATTTGGGTAAAATTCACTCTTATCAATAAAACCGAAGAAAAAGCTTTTTTGGAAATTGCCAATTTTTGGGCGTGGTATATAGATTTTTATAGACAGGACTTAGCCGGAAAATTTACTAAAGTTTCAGAATCCGGTTTGATGAGGCCAATCAATCAAAGGGAAATAGACAATAACTTT
>JAFIGA010000007.1 GCA_020831715.1 Leptospira sp.
GAAGGTGTACCATATAAAATCATGATCTGATGCAACAGCTTCTGTAGCGTTATCGGTTAGAATTACGAATAGACAATTTTGAATGCATTCTTCTTTTAAGAGTGCCTGGGGTATGCCGTCTTGGGTTTCGTATTTTGTTGCTTCCACCATGAGTATACCGGGCAAGAAAAAACGTGGATTTTTAAATCTAGAGTCGGAGAAACCTTTTCCATTAGCCAATTGATTTACGTTAGACGGATATTTTTCTTCCAAGGCAAATTTTCGATCCCCTACTCCCAGAATGACCATTTTGGAACCCTTGTTCACTGTGCCGGAAGTATAGTCCAAGGTATCTTGGGAAATATTCGAAAAGATATGCATATCAGTTCTCGGGTCAAATCTCTCCAAAATAGTCCGAAATGTCTCTCTAAAATTTTTCAATTCCACAAGTTCACTAGTTACCAGAAGAACTTTCGTAAGAGATAGTTGCCCTTCTCCTAAGATACGAAGTGCACCCATAAATGCCTCTTTGGGATAGCGCTCTTTAACAATACATGCCGCTAAGGAATGAACCCCTGACTCTTCATATGCCCACACCCCTTTTACCTGGGGCATCACTATGGGGAATACGGGCGAAAGTAAATCTTGTAAAAACTCGGCTATATAATGATCTTCTTGAGGAGGTCTTCCTACAACGGTTGCAGGCCAGATAGCATCTTTTCTATGCAAAATGGAAGTTAACTCTAGCACAGGATAGTCGTGTTGGAGTGCATAGTAACCATAGTGATCGCCAAAGGGACCTTCCGGATGTCTCTTGTGAGGTGGAATTTTGCCCACCAAGGTAAAATCCGCATCGGCAAATAACGGTAGAGGACTGATCTTGGAATTACGTGTCATTCGAATCTTTTCCCCGGAGAGAAGGCTTGCAAGAACAGTTTCCGGGATTTCTTCCGGTAGGGGTGCCACAGCCGAAATGGTAAGCGAAGGAGGCCCCCCCACTACAACATGTGCCGGTAGAGACTGCCCCGCAAGCTCTGCCTCGTGGTAGTGAAATCCCCCTCCTCGATGGATTTGGATATGCATTCCTACAGTATCTGCACTGTGGAGTTGGATTCGGTACATTCCTAAATTGGGTTTTCCCGTTGATGGACTTTCTGTATAAACCAATGGAAGTGTGACAAATGGTCCACCATCAAGGGGCCAACTCACTAGATGTGGGAGAATTCCTGTGTTCGGAGGATCTATGATGCTCCCCAATATGGGTGGATTGCTCAAGCGAGGATTCACCCATTTGAGACCTAGACGTAGAGCGGTAAAGGCAAGGTCGCGGTAGCCCCAAAGTTTGGACGGCTTGGGAGGAATGGCATTCTTGGCAAAATCCGCAACCCGTTTCACAAATTCCAGTGGCTTCACACCAAAAGCAAGTCGAATACGAGATTCACTTCCATAAAGATTGGTAGCCATTGGAAATTGGCTACCCTTTACATTGGTAAATAATAGTGCGGGTCCTTTATTTGCCACAACACGGCGCTGGATTTCGGCAAGTTCCAGGTAAGGATCCACTTCTTCGTGGATTTCCAGGAGTTCGTTCTTTTCACGGAGGATATTGACAAAATCACGGGTGGATCGAATGGGTTTCATCTGTAGATTAGACGATTTTGGTTTGGAATCCGAATAATTCGATTGCGTAAGTTTAAATTTATTTTTATTTATAAATGATTAGAAAAGTTTGCTTGTTTAGAGTATGAATTAAAATGGATATAAGCACCACCTAGATAAGGATATTAAAACATGCGAGAAAATACTTTCAGTTTAAGGGAAATTTTAAATTGGTTATTCATTATTTTAGTTATTACTTTCTTCTTTTTAAATCGATATGATATAAGTTCATTTCATACGGGTATTTTGGGAGATGGCAATGATAGCTTATTGAATTTAACTTTAATCGAGAATAATATTCAAAATATAAAAAAAATATTAAATGGGGCTCCTTTAGCTACAATCTACCGTTCTAATGCTCATTACCCTTATGTTGAAACAACCCTATTTACCGAACCTATATACATTCAAACTATCCTTTACTCATTGACTAAGTTTTTCACTCAAGACCATAACATATCCTATAATATTCTTTTTTTATGGGCTTTTTTATTTAACTTTTTTTCATTTCATTTTTTATGCAAGGTAATGAAACTAAATGATTTCTATTCCGTATTCTTTTCTTTACTCTACTCTTCTTCACATTTAATTGCTTTACAATACGTTCATCTACAAAATCAATTTATTTTTGGATTTCCACTTATTTCGGCATTTACTATCTTAGCGATCCGAAATTCTAAAAAGAAATATTTCTATCTTATTGCCATTAGCATAAATCTGCAATTTTTTTCTTGTGCTTATTATGGTTTGTATGCTTTATATTTTAGTTTATTTTTTCCTGCTGTTATTTTGGTTTTTCACTCGGATTATCAATTCAAAAACCATAAAAATCGATTATTTGATTTAATAAGAAATCCATTGAGTCATAAATTTTTACTCGCTTCGATATTTTCTGTAATTCCCATAGCAATTGTTTACGTACCTTTTAAGTATATAACGAGAAACTTGAGCTTTGAAAGAATCGTAGAAGAAAATGCTTATTTTTCAAATACATTTTCTTCTATTTTAACTTTTCCTGAAAAAATTGTTTCCTATCCGGAATTTTTATTTATCGAGGGTGTCGCTCATAATAGCTTTTTATTGGGCTACTCCCTGTATTTGGTTGTTTTCTTAGTATTAATATCTTCAATAAAAAAATTAAAAATAGGATACCTGTTTTTAATTTTGGGAATTATTTTCTATATCTTTTCACTGGGTCCAATAATTAATTTTTTTTCTTGGGAAATAGGAGGTCCTTATAAACTTTTATATAAATTTTTTCCCGGTTTCAATAGCTTAAGAGTTCCTAATAGAATTTCTATTATTGCCATGTTTTTTATAATCCTTTTTTTAATAGATTTTATTCGGAAGAATTCCGAACAAAAATTTCTAACACACAAAATATTTTATTTAATTATTTCTTGTATTTTCTATTTCGAATATGGGTACTTAACTAAAATTCATAGTTTTTCTTATCTGCCAAATCAAATAATCACGCTAAATAAAACCTCAAATAGTTATATGAAGGATGAAGAAATTAATCCTGTGGTGCTTTTTCTGGATTATAAACAAGGCAAATTTCAATATAAAACGGGTCCCATTCCGGAATACATTTCTTTAACCAATGGTTTCAAAACTGTAAATGGCTACAGTGGACATACATTTCCTTTTCAAAACTACATTGAGACAAGTCTACAAGATGAGAATGTTTATGATGAACTTTTCATTTTTTTGTCAAATCTAGGTTTAACGCATATCATAATTTTAAGCTATGATAAAACATTGAATCAATATTTGAATTCAAATAAAAATAAATTCGAGTCTTTTAAGATAATACAGGATTCGCATGTTGAGATTGAATGGAAAAAAGTTCAAATTGAGGAGGAAGTTAATTATGTTAAAAACAACCGATTGGATTTTCACATCAAAAAATCTATTAATCCTAAAAAGCACAATTTCCTCACTGACTCCCAGCACTCTACCTACTGGGAAGGTCAAAAGCATGGACTTCAAACCAAGGAAGATTTTCTTCAGATTACCATCGATGATGCTCCGAAAGATTTTGGAATCCTGATGAATAATGGGCCTTTTGTTAATCGCTTTGCCTACGGTTTGGACGTTTTTTGCGGTGATAAAAAGGTCGGAGGATATAATCTACCTAAATTTTCTATACCAACTTTCCTAAACAATCCCTATGGAAATCAACATTTATCTATAAATATTAAAAACTGTGCCGGAAATCTTTTAGAATTAAGGGTAAATAAGATAAGTGAATACAGTTTCTGGTCTATTTCTCAGTTCGAAATTTATTCTGATAAATGAATTTTTGGGATATTAGCTATAAATACCACGAAATTTTTAAAAGAATCGTTTGACGGAAAAATCAAGTCATTGAAGACTGAGACCTACATAAGTAGATTAGAATGGCAGAAAAAAAAGATAAAATCATCGATAAAAAAAGAATAGCAGTCTGTGGTGGAACATTGGGAAGAGAAAATCGTTCCTATGTCAGAGGCCAAGTTGTAGACGTAGGAATTACCGATATCACCAAAGCGGATGAGATATGGGATCTACTCACCGGTCTATTTCGAGGAGAGGAAAGTCAAGTCACTCCTTTTTTAGACTTCAGTCTTGCACCGGTTCGTAAGCCCATTCTTAGAATCGAGATTTTGGACAGAGAAACAGATGAACTGGTATATCGCTCGGAGCCTGTAATAGCCGATGAAGATGGATTTTTTAGCCATCAAGTTTCCAAGCCAATTCAGCCGGGAAAATATTTTTTTGAAGTTAGCTTAGAAGGTTTGGATTCTTACCGACAGTATTCCAAAGATCTAGCTTTCATCAATTCCAACAAGAAATCTGAGTTTAAAAAATCTGCATTATTAGGTAGGGGAAGACTTCGCATCCTTCCCGAGGATTATTCGGATTATATCGTTACATCAGATATCGATCAAACTTATCTTGCTACCGATCTTCATTCCAAGGCAGGAAAATTGGCAGCACTTTTTGAAACAGCGGAACAAAAGCGCGCACTTCCCGGCATGCCTGAACTGTATAGAAGATTGCGAAAAGATTTGAAGGATGCTCCTTTGATTTTTATATCAGCAAGTCCTCATTTTTTTCGGAGAACACTTTTTGCTACCGTTAAGAAACACAATATAGAATTTGAATCCATCCATTTGAAATATTTGGAAGGAACTATCAAAGGTGTGTTGGATAAAATCATTGGGACTACTTTTAATCCGGTGGATTTGCTCTCCGGTGGATTTCGCTCGGCTATGAGACGAGTGCAAAAGTTTCTGGGTGCCAGTTATCAATCCTTATTCGATCAGATGGCATACAAATTGTCCATATTGCTTCAATCTCGTCTCTATATGCCTACTCATACCAAGGAAATTCTTTTGGGTGATAACACAGAATCGGATTATATGATTTTTACTCTGTATCAATTGATTCTTTTGCAAGATTGGGAAGCCGATGAATTGGAAGAATATCTCTATAAATTGAATTTTTTGGGTCGAGATGCAATTACCAGAGATAGTGCAAGAAAAATCAGAAGGCTAGCCGAAGAGAATTGGAAGATTCACGGAAAATTCAATCCGGTTGAGATTGCGATCATCAATGCAACTCAGTATGGACCCAATGAAAAGGACATGTTGACCAATGTTAATTTGGCACTACCCAGTGGTGGTTTGAGACAAGAGAAACTTTTTAACGGGAAGCAACCTTTTTATGGTTCAGAAGGAGCGATTGGTTTTGCCATTCATCTTCACAACAAAGAGCTAATAGAATTAGAGTCAATCTTTCAAGTGACTCTTTCCATGGTGGGTGATTGGCATGAAGGAAAAGTGATTGATGATGAGTATCTTTTGCAATCTGTAAAAGATTTAACAACAACTACGGCAGAAGAAAAAAGAGCTATTGTGGAAGAGGTGCTACTAAGAGCCACGAGTGATCGAGGAAAAAACCCTGCAGTTTAAGAATTGCTTGCCTTCAAAGTCGGTAAATAAACAATAGAAATAGAGAATTTATTCTCAGATAAGGAGGAATCTATGTCTCAATCAATTAATATTTCCATTCCCGAAAAGGAAAGAGAAGAAATAGCACAAGGTTTAAAAAAACTTCTAGCTGATACTTATACTTTATACCTAAAAACTCATAATTATCATTGGAATGTTACAGGACCTATGTTTCAGACTCTGCATACTATGTTTATGGAGCAGTATACCGAACTTTGGAACTCCATCGATGAAATTGCAGAAAGAATCCGTTCTTTGGGTCATTTTGCCCCCGGATCTTATAAGGAATATACCAAACTTTCTTCCATTCAAGAAGAGGATTCTGTACCTAAGGCGAAAGAAATGATCGTAAACCTTGTAAAAGGACACGAGCAAACAATTAAAACTGCAAGAGATATCATTTCACCTGCCGATGCGGCAAATGATGAGTCCACACTGGACCTGGTCACTCAGAGATTGACTGTTCACGAAAAGACAGCTTGGATGCTAAGATCTCTCTTAGAGGAAGATTAGGAACACACGATACTTAAGACCGAAAGTCTAGCTAAACTAAACCAGAATTGTTTGTATGAACCAAAAGAAAAATAGTATAAGCTTTGTAATACCATGTTTAAATGAAGAACTGACTCTTCCCTATGTTCTTGAAAAGTTAAATCAATTGAAAAAAGTTGATTTTAAGGACAGGGAAGTTGAAATACTAATATCTGATAATGGAAGTACAGACAATTCTGTTTCTGTATCCAAGAAATATAAGGCACGAGTTGAGCATTGTCCCATTCGTGGCTATGGAGCCGCATTGGATCATGGTATACGTGCTGCTAAAGGTGATATAATTATATTCGCAGATGCTGATGACACTTATGATTTTTTGGAGTCCCCTTCCCTCGTCGAAAAAATGGAAGAAGGAAATTTTGATCTGGTGATGGGTTCGAGACTGCATGGAAAAGTTCACAAAGGAGCAATGCCATTTTTGCATAGGTATCTTGGAACTCCGGTTATAAATTTTATCATTAATCTGTTATATGCTAAAAAGACAAAAATTCTGGATGCGAATTGCGGATTTCGTTGCTTTAAAAAGTCAGCATATCTATCCTGGAATGTAAAATCTACAGGAATGGAATTTGCTTCCGAGATGCTAATAAAATCTCTCATTCATGAAACATCCACAGCCTATGTTCCGGTATCCTTGTATCCCGATAAACCGGGACGAACTCCTCATTTAAAAACATGGAGAGATGGAATGAGGCATCTTTTGAGAATCCTGTTGTATGCTCCCTCCCTATTTCAAAAAACCGGAACAATTATTATGATTTCTTTTCTGAGTTTTTTACTAGCAGGATACTTTCTTGGGATTCAAAAAGTTGGACCGATCAACATTTTTGGGATGCACAGTCTCCTTCTATCTGCTTTTTTTGCTATTTTAGGACAATGTGTTTGGGCAGTAGGTCTTTTTATGACTTCCAGATTGGATACGAATACAGTATCTAAAGGAATTTATAAATCCGTTTTACAACTGGAAGAAGACCAACTGTTCTTTTGGCTGGTTTTCATGAGTATTATAAGCTTTTTGGGATTAATAATTGTTTTTGTTGTTTGGGCGAATTATGATTTTCAGTTTCTGAACTTGGAGAAAGAGATTATTCTATTTATGACATTCTTTATACTTACGATTCAAACTGTTGTAAATATACTAGCCGCTCATATACTTAAAAGAGCCGAGTGAAACATTTTTCTTCTAATTGAAAAATTAAAGTAATTATGATTGGAAAAGTATTTAACAAATTAAATAAAAAATGGATTCGTTGGTCAATCTATTCTATTGCATTATTGTATCTCACATTTTTTCGAATGGATTTGGACAGAAACCATCTATTTATAACGAGTGATGGACAGATAAAATTCTATCAAACTGTGCAAATTGCCCAAGGAGAATTCTCCAAATCGAATTGTTTGTATCCCGGACGAGATTTAGATCCTGAATATAAATTTTAT
>JAFIGA010000205.1 GCA_020831715.1 Leptospira sp.
AACGAAATTACAATTGAAACTATAAGCTTAAATTATGAAACAAAAATTATTAAGGACAATGAAAACATTTTTGAAGAAATTCTACAAAGGATAACTTCTCCAATATTATCAAAGAGGTATGGATAATGGCACTTCCCACAGTAAAAAATAAAGATATAACTAAATATTCACAACCCTATTTTTATAAATATAATAAATTCGGTGATAAAGACAAAGGGTTGCATTCCTTTTCAATCGAACTTTCCGTTAAACAATTAGAAACGGATTTTATAATATTTCAAGAAATTAAGGAAATTGAACATTGGCCCATCAGTCAATTAATCCAAAGAGAATTAGACATAAACAGAAGTAATCAAATTGCTAAAAGCTATTTGCTCCAAAATGAAGAAAGGTTAAAAATGTTTCCTCCTTTAACCGTAGCTTTAATACCTGTAGACAACGAAGGTAAGCCTTTACGAGAATATGGAGATGGAATCGTAGATAATGAAATAATTGAAACTATTAGAAATCGATATGAAATTGGGAAAGATTTTGAATGGGAGAAAAAAAGTAGTCTAAACGGATTACTAAATTTCACTCACAAAGAATCTGATATTTTTGGGAATATTATCTGGGATAAATCAAAAATTCATGCAGTAGTAATAGATGGACAACACCGGATGAAAGCGCTTCTAAAAGCATCCATAGAAGAAAAGTCTATATATGATTGGCTCTTGAGTATTAATATTATTGATTTACATAAGTACATTTCTATAAGAGATAATTACATTGAATCAAAAGATGTAGTTTATTACGTAAGAGACATCTTTATGGATATGAATAATACATCTGTGGCTGTTGACTTATCCAAGAGAATTTTAATAAATAACAATAATCCTATTTGTCTCATAACACAAGATTTAGTGGAAGAAGGGGATTTTGATTGGAATGAGTCCGACTACTCTAAATTCAATTTCATACCCCCTCAACTGATAGATTGGAATTGCAAAGGAGGGAAGCATGAGCTCAAAAAAATGACAGGGATAATCACACTCTCCCAAGTCATTGAATTTGCTTTTTTTGATTCAAAAGATATAGATAAAATCAAAAATACCAAAAAGAATATCAAAAACTGGAGAGATCTTATTGAATCTACATTCTCTATAGAAAAAATTCTAGTGACTGATGGAAAAATATCTTTTAACGAATACATAGAATCTTATTATTCTGACATTGTCGATGAGGATGAGGAAGATGCAGATGAATCCTCTGAAATTCTCTTCCAATACGATAATGAGATTAATCTACTTATAAGAGATCAGTTTAACAATTTTTATAAAACTAGTTTTTTAGCAGTATATTCATCCATGTCCCCTTTTGCGAAAAACTATACTATTGCAAAAGAATTAAACCTTTTTAACAATAAAGATAATATATTTCGCTTTTCTCGTATGACAGATAAAAAATTAAAATCACTATCTGAACTAGATAATATAGAAAAAGTCAGCAAAACAAAGCTTGAAAAAGAATTCAATCCTAAAATTTCAGAACTAAGTGAAAATAATTTCATATTAATCTCTGTAATGGGTCAGAAAGCTATAATGAGATTTATATTTAAGCATTTTATGGCAATAAATGATGATCGACAATCAGATGATAAAATATTGAACTCAACAAAAATCATTATTTCGAAATTTAATAAGTTTTATGATTTTTTACAATCAACACCAAAATATAAATCGTTTTTCCAATTAAGTCATGTAATGAATCACAAAGGAGAAATAGTTTTAGAACAAAATTTCTGGGAGGGGATTATTAGTAAAAATAACACTATAATTTATAATAAATCTGGAATGGATAGCTTGATTTATATTTTAGAATTCATTTTTGACATAAAAGAAGAGAAAGAAAATAAAGCTATTATTAAGAGAATTGAAGGAATTTTAAAAGGATTATATGGCAAAGAATATTCCAAAGCAACAGAAGAATCAATAAGAATCAATAAGGCGAAAATTGATTATTTAATAAAGCTTAGAAAAGACTTCAAGGTAGCTTAATCTACCGTGATTTATTTTTTGCCACAAGTTAATTTGGTCAAAAGTATATTATTTCTAAGAATATTTTCTTTCCTAGAAATAATTAAAATCAATTTCTTAAACCACCCAAACTCCATGCTATCTACGAGAGAAAATTCCTCGAAAATTCTTCTCTTTTCTTCCTCTTACCCTCCGCGTTCTCTGCGCCTCTGCGTGAGACTCCTCTTAAAAAATCCGTATTCCCCCGGAGATCTCCCCCACCATGCCTAGCCTAACACAGATCCTCTCCCGTGCCGGTGAAGTAACCATACAGGAACTACTTGGATCGGAAACTATAGGGTTATTAGGGAAGATGGATCGTGAATATACTCGACCTCAGGCACTGAAAGATTTGATCCTCGATTCCTTGGGCTGGGAAGGAATTCTCTTGGATAGTCAGATTCGTTTGAAAGTTTTAGAACTACTTAGAGAAGAAGAAGCATTGGATCTGCTCAAATGGATGGGAGTTAAACCAACCAAGACAGCATTTTTGGAACTGAGGAGTTTAAGTATTCCAAAGGGAAGTAACCGAGAAGAAAAACTTTTCTCCTATTTTGGATTGGATGCTCCATCAAGAGAATGGGAGAATAGCAAACCAAGTGAAGAAATAATAGATCCGGAATACCAAGTCTTCCCCCACCAAGTAGAAATGATCCATCAATTGAGTGATATGATTCATGATGAGAGCAAAAGAGTCATCGTTCACATGCCTACAGGTTCCGGAAAAACTAGAACCACTATGAATTTTATAGCGGAATACTTTCGTAAGAATCCCGGAATCACAATTTTATGGTTAGCCTATAGCGAAGAACTTTGTGAACAAGCGATTCATGAATTCTCTCGATCTTGGAAGTCTTTGGGAAACCAACCGACAAGAATCATCCGTCACTTCGGAGCACATTCTGTACCTCAATCGATTGAGGGCAACACCTTCTTGGTTTCAGGGCTAGGAAAAATGGTACAAGCCCTTAAAACTTCCGTTGATTTATTCAATCTTCTCATGCCGGAATTAAAACTCATTGT
>JAFIGA010000013.1 GCA_020831715.1 Leptospira sp.
AAGTAGTGGATGATACAGATTGGATGGCAAAGTATTTTTTTACCGGAGGACAGATGCCTTCCGATGATTTATTTCTCTATTTCCAAAAAGATTTCTTGGTGGAAAAACACTGGCGTGAATCCGGAACTCATTATCAAAAAACATCGGAAGCTTGGCTAAGCAATATGTATAAGCATGATGAAAAAATCATGCAAATCTTGGAAGATGTGTACGGTAAGGATCAGAAAGTGAAATGGTGGGTGTATTGGAAAGTTTTTTTCATGGCATGTGCGGAGCTATTTGGTTATAATGGTGGAAATGAATGGCTTGTAAGCCATTACCTACTCAAAAAAAGATAGGAAGGGTATGAAACCATCTGTTTATGGATATGAAATCCACCACGAAACTTGTTTTGGATGCGGGAAGAGCAATCCCATCGGCTTACAAGCAGACTTCACCTTTGATGATGACAAAGGTGAAGTTCGTTTCCATTATAATTTTCAGAAAAATTACAATGGAGCCCCCGGATTTGGTCATGGTGGAGTAATTTCGGCACTCATGGATGAATCTATGGGAGCTCTTTGCTTTCATTTGGGTTATATTGTAATGACAGATACAATGTCTTATAAATTTTTGAAAGCTACCCCGGTGGAGAAGGATTTGTTGGCGAGGGCTTGGCCGGTTGGGAAAGAAAAAAGAAAGATTCACTTAGAATGTTCTTTGACCTCTTTGGACGGAGAAATTACTTATGTAAAGGGAGAAGGGAGCTTTCATATTTTGCCACCTAGATTTTTTCTGCAGAAATTGGATGGAGGACAACACTTCAATGCCTATGATTTGCTGGAAACAAACAAATTGGAGAGAGCCCACTTATTTCAAAAGATTGTAGATGCCCCTCAATCAAGTAAGGAGAATTAACATGAACCAACAAAGAAACTTTAGGATAGCGATCGTTTTGCTATTTGCCCTCTATCTGACCCAGTGCAAGTCAACCTCAGAGATCAAAGAAGGCGATCCTTCCCTTCCGAATTTTGAGATGATATCAGCCAACATTCGCGTGGAAAGATTTCCTAATTCCAAGTTACTTCGAGCAACAGGTCCGGTTGTGACGAAATGTGGAAGCTCGACATGCTCAGCATCTGAAGTTCGTGAGCTAAGCGAGAATAAAATAAAAGATTTTCCCAGAGATGGAGAATGGAAAGTTTATGCTCAGACCCAAGAAGCAGGAGAAACCTTAAGAGATCGGGTTTTTGTAAACTATCTTGATATGATCGGTAGATACCAAGATGACAAAAGAGTGGGTATATGGAAGGCATATCATAGAGACACCAATATCGTTTCTGCCGAGATTCCCTATGAAAATGACAAAAGAAATGGGATTGTGAAGTCCTACGACCAATCAGGAAAATTGAGTGGTGAAACTCCATGGGTAATGGACGAAAGGAACGGTATCGCCAAGACTTATACTCCCAGTGGAGATATTCTTTCGCAGACAAATTGGCGAAATGACAAAAGAAACGGTTCCTATTTCCGAAAGATCATGATGAAGGGCTCAGCCAACATGATGGAAGAGGGTGATTTTGTTAATGATAAGAGACATGGAGAATGGAAATTCTACCATACTAATTCCGGACTTTTAAGACAAAAAGCCATTTACACCAACGGCGAATTAAATGGTGCTGAGACGAATTACCATGCAGACGGTAAGACAGTTTTGTCAGAGGGAATGAACCGAGGAGATGCTAGAGTCGGTCAATGGAAGATTTATTATGATGATGGAAAGATCCGCGGTGAAGGTGGCTATGTTCCCATTCCCGAAAGCCAAAGAGCGGAAGGTGATCCTAAGTTCAAGCAATTCGGGGTTTGGAAAGAATACTATAAAAATGGTCAGATCTTTGCAACCGGGCCTCGTGACAGAACACGAGTTGGCAATTGGACATTTCATTATAATAATGGTCAGATGAGATTTCGTGGCAAAATGATGAATGAAGTCATGATGGAAAGATCGGAAATCTTCAATAGAGAAGGTTTAAAAATCGGCGAAGGGAAATTATTCTTTTCTTTGGTTTCAATTGATGAATCCAAAGATGACATAAAAGATTCCTACAGACCCGAAATTCCGTTTACATACTATCATCCTAATGGAAAGAAAAGACTAGAGATCATGTCTGCAACCAAAGCAGTGGAATATGATACTAACGGTCAAGAAATTGGGAGAGGAGAAGCGGATTCGCAAGGTAGGAAGCAGGGCTGTTGGAAGGAAAAGGGTGGCACAATGTTCTACATGTTAGGCAATCCAAGACCAACTATGACAGCTAATGCGTGTAAATAATTAAGAATGGAAGAAGAATCTAGAATAGAAGAAGAAAAAATACAATGGGTCACGGAAAAGACGCAAAGCATCCGCGACCAACTCAAGAAAAAAATCACAGGGCTTGCAACCCCTGTGGATTCTTTGCTTGCTTCTCTCTTTGTTAGAGGGCATGTTCTCATGGAGGGTATGCCGGGGCTTGCCAAAACCATGCTTGCCAAGTCTCTAGCCGAAGTTTTGGACGCACCTTTTCAGAGGATACAATTTACGCCGGATCTATTACCGGCAGATCTTACAGGGACTACAATTTTCAATCCAAAGACTTCCAGCTTTGATATTCGAAAAGGACCTGTGTTTACAGGAGTTTTACTCGCTGATGAGGTGAACCGAGCTCCGGCAAAAGTACAATCTGCACTGCTTCAATGTATGGAAGAAAGGCAAGTGTCACTGGGTGACAAGACTTTTGATTTGGATTCAAATTTTTTTGTAATGGCAACCCAGAATCCCATCGACCAAGAAGGAACCTACCAACTTCCCGAAGCACAGATGGATCGTTTTTTAATCAAATTGAAAGTGGACTATCCATCCCAAGAAGAAGAAGTCGCAATCCTGCAACAACACGGGACAACCAACCAGTCCAAATTGGATGTTGTTCTAAAAAACAAAGAAAGAACAATGATTGCCGACATCATTGAAAAAGTATACATTGATGAAAAATTAAAAGAATACATCGTAAAAATTGTTCGGGAAACAAGACACCAAACAGCATCTTCGTCGGAATCTAAAAATTTCATTCTACATGGAGCAAGCCCAAGAGCTTCTCTTGCATTTTTGAAATTAGCGCGAGCCCATGCACTTTTGCAGGGACGAGATTTTGTTACTCCTGATGATATTAAAGTATTTGCCAAAGAAATTCTTCGCCACCGAATTCTTCTTCGATATGAGGCAATCGCCGAAGAAATAGATACTGATATGATGGTGGATTCTATATTGGAGACAGTAAGAGTACCCTAATGGATCTGATTCGACCAGAACTCTATAAACTGGTTGGTTTATTGGAGGTTCGAGCCAGAAAATGGATTCATGGCAATCGTTTATCCGGAAACCACTTCCACAATCGCGGAAGGGGAATGGAATTTCGTGATGTTCGCGAATACGAGCAGGGTGATGATATCCGTCATATCGATTGGAATGTTACATCCCGCACGGGAGATTTGCATGTAAAAGAATTTTTCCAAGAACGAGATCTTCCTGTGATTTTGTTTTTGGATGTTTCTTCATCGATGGTTTCTTCCGGGTTGAAAATGGATGCCGCTTTTCAAATTTTGGTTCTTCTACTCATGGTGCATTCTAAAGCGGGGAACCAATGCCAAGTGCTCCTATTCGATCATGATTGGGTTTATCGATCGGATACAATTCGTACAAGAGATGAACTCTGGAGACAAGCCAAGAAAATCAGCAATTGCATTCAGAGCAGAAAAAATAGTATCCATTCAACCAATCATGAGCTCCCATTAAAATTTTTGCAAAACCAAGTTCTCATTCGTTCTCTGGTTTATTTGATCAGTGATTTTGCCAACTTTTCGGGAGATGTAAATTGGAAGAAAAATTCTTTTCGCCATGATGTGAATGCTTTTTACATCCAAGATTCCTTTCCTTTGGATGATGTAGATGAATTGAAGAACTTTTTTTGTTTGGTGCCAACCGAATCCAATTCGTTGGCTACCAATTATTCCACAACCAAGTTGCGAGATGAAGAGAGGATGAGAAGTCAGTTTCATAATCGGCTAAAAACCATACCCGTAAATCAAGATTGGACAGCGGATCTGATTGCAATCTTGGGTGGGGGAGTATAGTTTTCATGAAAAACCTCCGAATTGCAATTTTATTCATTCTCGCAATGATACAATTGATCTTTTTGTGTTCAGGACTTTTTGCTCAAAGCCAAAGCCCCGGTATAGAAGAATCAATTCGTCCTACCAAAGCAAAAGTCTTGGAAGAATTTACTTATATCATTACTCATGATGAAAATTTGGAATTAATCCTTCCACAAAAAGGTGATCTAATACCGGACGGAATGGATCTACCCATAGCTGAGATTCTTTCGCTGGAAACAAAACAAATTGGTTCTTCTGCCGTTACAAAAAATCAACTGCAAACCACTATACTCATCCGCTTTTTTACCTCCGGGACATACCTTTCTCCCGTAAAATGGAAGTTACCGGATTCAGATGAAGAATTTGAATCCCATAGGACTTTTGTGGTAGAACCAAATATGGGTACTGAAGAAAACGAAGAAGCAGAGATCAGACCTCCTTGGGAGTTTGGAGATTTTTTATACTATCGACTATTTATAATTATACTCATAGTTGTCCTTCTTCTTGCCATTGCCTATATAGCATATAAAAAATACAGAGATAGAGTTCTTGATGCAATCATTGAAGCGCCATTTGAACCTCCACCCGAAGAATGGGTTGAGAAAAAATTCAGGGACCTGTTCGCCAATCAAAGAGTATCGCAGAAGGAATTTGCTTATCTCTTGACCGAGTATTTAAAATTACAGGCATCCAAGAAATTCAACTCGAATTTTGACTCACTTACGGATCAAGATTTGCTTTATAAAATATATCAATCTTCCACAATCACCAAAGAAAAAGTGGATGATGCAAAGTATTTTTTTCTCTATTCCAAATACAAACCCAACTTTGAAGATTTGGACTGGAAAGAGGCAAAAGAAATTTTGGATGAATGGAAGGGAAGACTTTCCTAATGGATACCTACCAGGCACCGGCAATACTCTGGCTTTTGCTACCGTTGATAGGTCTATTCTGTTACCGGATGTATGTTCTCATTGTA
The DNA here is from genome assembly GCA_020831715.1 of Leptospira sp. GTDB lineage: Bacteria > Spirochaetota > Leptospiria > Leptospirales > Leptospiraceae. The sequence continues at coordinate 5,147 of JAFIGA010000013.1, forward strand.
AAAAATTTACCGTACCCAAGACAAGAAATCAGTCATGACCATCTTGAAAAGGAAGAGGTGAATGGATGGAGATCTTATCTGGGAATTCTTCGAGAAATATTTCCCTATATACGTTATCTTGCTTTGGGCTTATTGATTGTAGCCGCATCCGGACCGGGAAAAAAAAGACAATTCATGCCTGATGAAAAGATGGGAATAGACATTATGTTCGCCTTGGATATCTCCGGTTCCATGGTGAAGTCAAGAGACTTTCTGCCCAAGAATCGCCTGGAAGTTTCCAAGGAATTGTTGATAGACTTTTTAGCCAAAAGAGTAACAGACCGTTTGGGTTTGGTAGTATTTGCAGGTGCCGCCTATCTCCAATCACCGCTCACCAATGACCTAAATGCATTGAAGGAAATTGTAGGAGATGTTACTACGGATGCAATTGATGAACAGGGTACTGCAATTGGAGATGCTATACTACTATCTACTTACAGGCTTAAGTCATCCAAGACCAAGACTAAGATCATTATTCTTCTCACGGACGGAGTGTCCAACACCGGTCGAATTGATCCCGAGACTGCGGCAGAAACGGCAAGGGCTTTTTCGGTGAAAATTTATTCTATTGGAGTGGGAAAAGAAGATGGAGAATACGAAGTAAATTTTGACGCACTTACTGATATCGCCAAAAGGACGGGTGGTTTGTTTTATCATGCGGAGAGTCCCGAAGAATTGGATGCCATTTTAAAAGAAATTGATTCTTTGGAAAAAGATATCTTGGCGGCTAAGCCAAAGGAAATTGTCGAGACTGAATTTCGATTTTTTCTCTATCTTTCCATGTTTTTCTTTATTTTGGACTGGGGAGGGCGTGCCTATGTTTACCGATTCTACCCTTGATTGGATATTTTCTATTGCACTATTGAGTTCTCTCTTTTCTTATATTGGTTTTCGAATATACCAATGGATGAAATGGATTTCATTTTCCCAGAATAAGCCAATAGATACTTCTCGTGTCAAAATTGCTCGCCCTGCAATCTTAATCATTCGGGGTACTGTCTATACTATAACAACTTGTTTGATTATTTTTACATTGTTTTTCCCGATAAGTGAGGAGAATCCTATCCAAGACGATCTTCAAGGAGTCGATATTTTATTTTTGGTAGACACCTCCCTTTCCATGAATGCCGTGGATGCAAAACCCAATCGCTTGACGAGGTTCAAGGAATTGCTTCTTCCTATGATTGGCGAGCTTCACGGGAATCGATTGGGAATCATAGCTTTTGCGGGGAGCCCTTTTTTGTATTGCCCTCTAACGAGTGATATGGATGCATTTTCGGATTACCTAAGAGGATTGGATGTGGATATTATTGGAGACAAGGGATCTGTTTTGTCTTCCGCATTCAAGAAGGCGGATCAACTTCTCAAATCGGATCGAGTGATGAGGAATCGAATTTTGGTTTTCGTATCTGACGGAGAAGATCATTCCAATGCAAAAATTCCCAATTTTACTGCAAAATTAATAGTATGGGGATTGGGGGATGGCTACGGATCTCCCATATTTTACAGTGATCCCGATACCAAGACACAAGGCTATGTTTCTGTCCAAGGTACAATTGTTCCGAATGCGAACTCGATTGGACTAGTGCAATCCGTTGCAGATCAAGAATTTCTTAGAAGTATAGCCAGAGAAAATCGTGGAGAATACTTCGACTTAACTCAAAACGGTGCAGGGGCTTGGAGACTTTTGGATACTATAAAAACCATGGAGAAAAATTCCAATCAATACCTACAAAAAATATCCCAAGACCAGAAGACATATCTTACGCTGATTCCCGCCGCAGGTCTTTTGTTTTTTGATATTTTCTTGTTGGAGGCATTTGTTTTCGCTTCGTCATTTTCCATACTTTCTATAATTAGTAATATGAAATTAAAAATTAAGAGCTTATTCCAAGTATCGATTTTATTTCTTATTTCTGGTTTTCCTTTGAGTGAACTTCGCGCAGAAAGCTGGTTCAATCCGGGAGGTTCTCATGTCGAAGAAGGATTGGATCACTTTTCAGAAGAAGACTACCCAAGTGCTCTAAAAAGTTTTGAAAGAGCAGAGAAGTATTTTCCCGATGATCCAAGGTTAGACTATAACAAGGGAACAGTTCTTTTAAAAGAAGGAAGACCACATGAAGCTATACCATACTTGGAAAAAGGTACAGAATCGAGCGATCCCGGTAAAAAAGCAGAAAGTTATTTCAACTTAGGTAAGGCATATTCTGACTTGGGTAAATCCAAACAAGCACTTGATTCTTACCGAAAGGCACTGGAATACAGAAAAGATTTTCCGGACGCGAAAAAAAATATAGAGCTACTCTACAAAAAGCCACCTCCCAATCAAAGTGGGGGAGGACAAAACAAATCGATCGATCCCAATCGTTCCGATAGCTCTCCGGAGAATTCCAAAGGGGATTCTTCCGATCAATCTGACCCAAGTCAGAATCCGAATCAAGATCAGGATAACCCAAGCAAAAATGATTCCGACTCAGAGGACAATCAGTCTAATAATCAGAGTGATAAGGACAATGAAAAAAATCGACAAGGGAAAAAGCTGAGTCCTGAGGAAGCGGAAAGTATAATGGATTCTTTCAATCCAGATAGAATTCGAAGAAAGAAAGGTAAGGGATTTTTTCAACCGCAACGAGATAAATTTTGGTAAAGGTTAGAATATTAAAGAACTTATGAAAGGAGTATTTTACACAATTTTCATTTTTCTTGTGTTGGTTCATCCTATTTTTTCCACTCAGATCGAGTTTCTTTTATCATCTCAGGAAGTAGGGAAAGGGGAACCCCTCATCATTGAAGCCAGAGTGGAGGGAAAGGCAGCACCCAAACCAACCAAGAAAGTATTCTCATCCGGTAGTATAAAAGCAATCTACTCCGGTATAATGACCGAAACTAAAATCATCAATTTTAAAGCCTCAACCTACACAACTTTAAGATTTAGCATCATTCATTCCACACCGGGTAAATATAAAATTCCACCGATAGCTGTTGATTTGAACGGTAAAATTCACACAATACCTGAGACTCATTTTACAGTTTCCAATAAAAAAATAGCTAGAAGAGTAGGAAGCTTCCCCGGTCGGTTTTCCGATTTTCATGAAGAACAGGAAGATTTGGATATGGCAAATCTTTCACTTAAATTTCAGACAAGTAAATCTTCTGTCTATGTGGGAGAGCCTGTCATTGGGTATTTCATTTTATATTCCAAGTCTCCCCGAAAGTTAAATTTTGAGAGAAATCCCAATTCATCCATCTCCTTTCCATTTTTCACTTCCGAACTTTTGCAGGGCGTTCAGATTTCATACCCGGAGCAAGTTGATCTGCAGAATGAATCCAAAAACCAAGCTAGTGGGACTAAATTTTATACTCATCCCTACAACAGAGAAATATTCGCCCTAACACCACTCAAACGAGGAAATTATAAACTTGGTTCCACGAAATTCGATATTGTCCAACCAATGAGTTTTCGTTTCGAGTCGGAAACCTTGGATGTTCAGCCTCAACATATTTCCGTTAAAGATTTACCTTCCAATCCTCCTTCTTCATTCAGTGGTGAAGTGGGAGATTATGAGCTAACGATAAATTATGAAGGAACAGAGACAACTCAAGGGAATCCTTGGAGATTTGTCGTAACGATCAAGGGGACAGGTCTCTGCAATCGTATCAAGGATCCTATTTTGGATATTGTCCCTAAGAATTTTCCGGGTAAAATTATTTCTCTCGGCGTTGATCGGGAAAGAAAATTTTCAGAAATAGAAAACAATCAATTTGGGTTTTTATGTGAGGCAAAATTTCGTTATTCCGCGAATATCAACTCCAATTCAAGATCCTTTCCGGCGGAAGTCTCCTTTTTCCAATCGGAAGCGGGTGAATATGTAACCAAAAAAATTACAGTCCCCGCAATCAAAGTTCTTCCAAATTCCAAAAAGCAGGAAAACGAATGGGATGCATTCGACTATTCTCAAGCAGGACCTTTGATTCCTTGGCTAAAATTAGTTTCATTGACGGGATTGATTATTTTTGCTGTTTCCGGATTCTTTTTTTATAAAACAAAGATCCAACCCGGAATCACCATGCGAAATAGGTATTTGGCTAATTTGGATAAATTAGCCGGGAATAAATCAGGACTCTTATTGGAAAGAATTTTGGCAAAATCTTTATCAGAAGAAGAAGCCAAATTTTGGAGAAATATAAGCGAAAAGTATACAAATAAAAATTTTACAAAAATCTATTCTTTATTGGACTATAAAGAAAGAGAAATTTTTGAAACATGGTTAAACAAGGAGAAAAAGAACAATGAGTAACCCAGAAAAAGGTAAAATATCTGTAGATACAGAAAATATTTTTCCTATCATAAAAAAATGGCTCTATTCGGAGAAGGATATTTTTCTAAGAGAGCTGGTATCCAATGCTTGTGATGAGATCTCTAAATTGAAAAAAGTATCTCTGTCCGAAGAATTTGAAGGTGGAACCGATTATAGGATCGATTTAAAATTTGATCAAAAAGAGAGAACCCTTACCATTGAAGACAATGGAATCGGAATGACCGATGAAGAAATCAAAAAATACATCAATCAGATCGCTTTTTCCGGTGCAACGGAATTCGCCAAGAAATACGCAACGGAAGAAAACAAAGCGGAGATCATTGGACATTTTGGTCTAGGTTTCTATTCGTCTTTTATGGTTTCCAAGAAAGTGGAAATCAACACCAAATCCTACCAAAAAGGTGCGATTGCCGTTCATTGGGAGTCAGAGACCGGAACTGATTTTGCTATTAAAACAACGGACAAGGATACTAGAGGTACAAGTATCACACTTCACTTGGATTCAGATTCCGGTGAATACTTGGATAAATGGAAGCTAAAAGAGCTCATTAAAAAATATTGTGATTTTCTACCCGTTCCCATTTACGTTGAGGGAGAGCAAGCTAACAAGATGAGACCACTATGGTCAGAGTCTACTTCCAGCGTAAAGGAAGAGGATTACAAAGAATTCTACAATTATCTGTTTCCTTTTTCTACAGAGTCTCTTTTTCATATTCATCTAAACGTGGACTATCCATTTAGATTACAAGGGATTTTGTATTTTCCCAAACTCACTCATGAATTGGATGCAACCAAGAATGGTGTAAAGCTCTATTGCAATCATGTCTTCGTCTCCGATGATGCAAATGAGTTGATCCCTCAATTCTTGACCATACTGAAAGGAACCATTGATATACCCGATCTTCCTTTGAACGTATCAAGATCTTATTTACAGAATGATCCATTGGTTAAGAAAATATCTTCTCACATTATAAAAAAAGTGGGAGATAAATTAACTGAAGATTTCCGAAAAGACAGATCTGCCTATGAGAAAAATTGGCATGATATCTCTATGTTTGTGAAATACGGGATGATGATGGACGAGAAATTTTACGACTCTGTAAAGTCTGCATTATTGTTCAAAACATCCAATGATTCTTTTACAACCATTGAAGAATACTGGGAGAAGAACCAAGAAAAAAATGATAAGAAAATTTTCTATGCCAATGAAACTGAGGTAACTTCTGTATATATGGATCTGCTTAAGTCTCAGGGGCTTGAAGCGATCTTGGTAGATTCAAGAATTGATACTCATTTCCTCCAATTTTTGGAAGGCAAGAACACAGATTGGAAATTCCAAAGAGTGGATTCTGAATTATCCGACCAGATTGTGGACAAGGATGCTAGTCCTGGCATAGTCGACCAAAATAACAAGACAGAGTCTGACCGAATCCAAGATTTTTTCCAAAAAGCTTTGGGAAGAGAAGGGCTGGAGATCAAAGTTAGTCCCTTGAAGAGTGGGGATGTTCCTGCCGTCATACTATTGTCAGAGCATATACGACGTATGACTGAAATGAATACAATGATGAACTCGGAGATAGGGGCAAACTTGCTAAAAAACCATACAGTCACTATCAACTCGAGTTCCAATCTTGTTAAAAATGCATTGAAGGCTTTCGAAGGTGTTAACTCTGAAAAAGGTATAGCTCTCGCCAAACAGATCTATGATCTTGCTCTTCTATCATCTAAGGTATTAGGTGAAAAAGAAATAGGTGAGTTCACTAAAAGAACAGCAAAATTGTTGGAAGAATTGTCTAGCAATTGATTGAAATTCTACCGGGTAATGATGATATTATCCGGTAGTTAGAAGTTCATAGAAAACACAAATCTATGTTCTACACTGGGAATTGTGTTCCAACCCTGCGACATTGTGCTTCCGTTGTTGGCATGGATTGTTCTGGCGTCGAAGCCGACTGTCCAATTTCCCCGGTCTAAATTTTCTTGGAAACCAAGAACAGGTTCATTGTTTTTTGGATGGAAAATCAATGCATCGAATGCATTCCATATCCAAAGAGCTGCCAAGCCCATTGTTAAATTTTCCCTTTCTTGTAAATGTCTGTCCACAGCTCTACGTTGTAAAGCTTGGGGAGAATATTCCAATTGATAGATTATATCAATAGGATTTTCTGCTCCTCCGAATAGAAATCTTTTTTCTAAATCTTCTTGAGTAGGCAATTCATTTATTCCGAGAAAACTTCCTAAAACTACTCCTTCTGTAAAGGGGTTCACAAGATTGGAAAGATCTTTGGATGCATTTCGATAAATTCTATTTTTTTCATATAGCGCATAACTTCCACCAATTGCCATTAAGGAATAGAACCCTCCAGCCATAGGTCTTCCTTGGTAGAATTGACCCCAACCCGGGAGGATTAAGGATCTAAAAAAGGCTCCCTGAGCAGTTGTTCTCTGTTCTGTAGAGCTTGGGATTATGAGTTCTTCCTCTTTTAGTTCAGCACTTTCTCGGGGAAGTGGGGTTATCGATTTGGAAAGAATATCTGCATACTCCTGTTGTTTTTTCTCAGCCAGCAATTCTTTCTTACGGATTGCGGCCTCTTCAGCAGGAGTTAGAAAGTCCTTAAAATATACTTTTAGGACTTTGTCTTTGGAAATGGTTTTCATTTCACCATCGGGCATCTTAACATTCAAAGTAGCTTGATCTTGTCCGACGACTTCTCCTCTGAGTTTAGTTCCATCCCGAAAAAGAATAGTATTAGAAAGAAGAGGAGAAACTAAAATGCCAATCAATAGGAATAGGACTAAGAATATTCTTGTGTTGAATGCCTGATTTCTCATAATGAACCTAGTAGTATTATCGGTTCCGGTAAACCAAAAAAAAAGTTGCCGAACAGCATAAATTACCGGAATCTTTGGAAATAAATATATGAGTATAGAATTACAGAATTGGTTTGTTTACGGAATTGTTGCCATAGTCGTGTATCTTCTTATGGGAGCCACTATAGTGTCTCTGGTTAAGAAATTGTTTGGGAAGAAAGGGATAAATCCTCAAGAATCTCAATATTTAAAAATCTATTCGAATTCTTGTAAAAGCTGTGATCTTGCTGAGGAGCATAATAAATAATAATCCTTGGATTTATTTTTAAAATGCTCCCCTCTAGTCTAATGTTTTCTTAGACTGCGACTTCCATTTCCTGCATCAGAAATTTATGAACTTGATCGGCACATTTTCTTCCTTCGGAAATTGCCCAGACAATCAAAGATTGTCCACGTCTCACATCTCCACATGCATATACTTTGTTCACAGTGGTAGCGAAGCAACCTTCTTGTGTTCCAAATTTTGCCTCAACGTTTCCTCGGTTATCCAATTGTAAACCTATTTCTTGGAATTGGGCAATGAGTCCGTCTTGGATAGGGTTGGTAAATCCCATAGCCAGAAAAACCAAGTCTGCAGGCCATTCGAATTCTGTTCCGGGAACAGGAACCGGTCTGCCATCTTTGAACTCCACTTCACTGCCGACTATGCTTTTAACTTCGCCTTTCTCGTTCCCAACAAATTTCATCGTGTTGACAGCCCATTTGCGTTCTACACCTTCCTCATGAGAAGAAGATGTGCGGTAAATTTTGGGGTAGAGTGGCCAAGGAGTAGAGGCATCTCTTTCTTCGGGCGGAGCCGGAAAGATCTCCAATTGCTTGATAGACTTGGCTCCATGTCGGTTGGAAGTTCCAACACAATCCGATCCTGTGTCTCCACCACCGATCACGATTACATGTTTGTCGGTAGCCATGATCTTATCGGGAATTTCCTTTCCATCCACCAATCTGTTATTCCTTGTCAAGAAATCCATGGCAAAATGAATTCCCTTCAACTCGCGACCTTCCACAGGGAGATCACGAGGCTTCTCCGATCCCATGGCAAGAACAATGGAGTCATAGTCTTTCATCAAGTCATGTGCCGTAATATCAACGCCTACATTGACGCCCGTCTTGAAAGTTACACCTTCGGCTTCCATCTGTTCCTGTCTTCTGTCGATGTGGAATTTTTCCATTTTAAAATCGGGAATTCCGTAGCGAAGTAACCCACCGATCTTTTCGTTTTTTTCGAAGACAGTGACAGTATGTCCGGCTCTTGCCAACTGCTGAGCCGCCGCCATACCGGCAGGACCTGAGCCTACGACTGCAATTTTCTTCCCGGTTTTGAAGCTAGGTGGTTGTGGTTTAACCCAACCTTCGCTCCATGCACGATCAATAATTGTTCTCTCGATAGACTTAATCGAAACAGGAGGACCAATCAGACCTAATGTGCATGCCGATTCGCAAGGGGCAGGGCATAGTCTTCCGGTAAATTCAGGAAAATTGTTGGTGGAATGGAGATTTTCAATGGCTTCTTTCCACTTACCTTTGTAAACGAAATCATTAAACTCTGGAATTAAATTATCTACAGGACAACCTGTATCTCCATGGCAAAAGGGAATGCCACAATCCATACATCTTGCACCCTGTTCTTTGGCTATGGGTTCGTCGAATGACTTTTCGAATTCCTTGTAATTCTTCACCCTAACTTTAGGATCGATTCTCTCTAGATATTTCTTTTCGAATTCAATAAAACCTGTAGGTTTACCCATTATACAGCTACTCCTTCTTTTGCTTTCTGCTTTTGCAGAACCTTTTTATAATCCACAGGGATTACTTTGATGAATTTAGATATTTCTTGTGACCAATTATCCAAAATCGCTTTAGCTCGTTTTGAATTTGTGTAACCTAAATGCTGTTCGATCATAGACTTGAGATAATTTTCTTCATCTCCTTTGTCAACAGGATCCAAATCAACCATGGCAGGGTTCACACGCTCTTTGAATTTTCCATCCATATCCCAGATATAAGCGATTCCACCGGACATACCTGCCGCGAAGTTACGACCTGTCTTACCAAGAACAATCATACGACCTCCGGTCATGTATTCGCAACCGTGGTCTCCCACGCCTTCGACTACTACTTCAGCTCCTGAATTTCTAACACCGAATCGTTCTCCCGCAACACCGTGAACGAATGCTTGTCCACTTGTTGCGCCGTAGAAGCAAGTGTTTCCAATGATGATATTCTCGGATGCGTTGTAAGATATATTATCGTAAGGATTCACTATGATTTTTCCACCACAGAGTCCCTTTCCTACGTAGTCATTTACCTGACCTGTGATTCGAAAAGTAATCCCTTTGGATAAGAAGGCACCAAAACTCTGTCCAGCCGTTCCCGAAAAGTCTACTTGAATTGTATCTTCATCCAGTCCTTCACTACCATATTTTTTAGCCACTTCCCCGGAGAGCATTGCCCCAACTGTTCTATCCACATTCACAACTTCCATTGGAAATCGAACAGGTTGTCTGTGATCAATTGCTGCAATGGATTTTCTGATCATTTCATTGTCGATTTGCTCTTCCAAGCCATGCTTTTGTTCTTTGGTTCTGTAGAGATCGGTTGGGAAGATTGCAATAGGCTTATGCAGAATTTTGGAGAAATCCAATCCTCTCGCCTTCCAATGGTGTCTTGGTCGGTTGAACTTGATTTTTTCAACTTGGCCGATCATTTCTTTGAAGGTTTTAAATCCAAGAGCCGCCATAATTTCGCGAACTTCTTCTGCAACAAACATCATGAAGTTGACAACGTATTCCGGTTTACCCATAAACTTGGATCTTAAAAATTCATCTTGGGTTGCAACTCCTACAGGGCATGTGTTCAGATGGCATTTTCTCATCATAATACAACCCATAGTTACTAGAGCTGATGTGGAAAAACCGAATTCTTCTGCACCCAATAAGGCACCGATCACAACATCTTTACCTGTCATGATTTTTCCATCCACAGCAACATAGACTCTGTCTCTTAGTCCGTTGGCAACCAGCGTTTGGTGGGTTTCGGAAAGACCGATTTCCCAAGGTGTTCCTGCATAGTGGATGGATGAAATAGGAGACGCTCCCGTCCCACCATCGTGACCTGCAATCAATATATGATCTGCCTTTGCTTTTGCCACACCTGCGGCAACTGTTCCCACCCCAACTTCGGATACCAACTTAACGCTAACTCTTGCTCGTGGATTGGTGTTCTTTAAATCAAAGATCAATTGCTTAAGGTCTTCAATGGAATAGATATCATGGTGCGGAGGAGGGGAAATCAAAGTCACTCCCGGTGTACTGTAACGCATCTTTCCGATATAATCATCTACCTTGTGACCGGGAAGCTGTCCTCCCTCACCGGGTTTTGCTCCCTGAGCCATCTTAATCTGAATGTCGTCGGAATTCACAAGATATTCAGCAGTTACTCCGAATCTTCCGGAAGCTACTTGCTTGATGGAAGATCGCATGGAATCTCCGTTAGGCATTGTTTTGAATCGGATAGGATCTTCACCGCCTTCGCCTGTATTGGACTTAGCACCCATACGGTTCATAGCAATAGCAAGAGTTGTATGAGCTTCCCACGAGATCGAGCCAAAACTCATAGCCCCTGTTTGGAAACGTTTTACAATTTCTTTAGCCGGTTCCACATCTTCCAAGGGGATGGGCTTGGAATTTGCTGTATCCAACTGGAAAAGAGATCTTAGAGTGATGAGTCGTTCATTTTGTTCGTCAATTAATTTCGAATACTCTTTAAAAATCTTATAACTATTTTCCTTAGTTGCTTGCTGCAACTTGTGAACAGTCATTGGATTGTAAAGATGGGCATCTCCATTCTTTCTATAGTAATGAAAACCACCCGGCTCAAGGTTGCCGGGAAAAAATGTATGATCATAAGCGTTTTTATGACGTCTTACAGTTTCTTCTTCCAGCATTTCGAGTGAAAGTCCCTCGATCCTAGTTGCAGTTCCGGTAAAGAAATTATTTACCAACTCTGAATCAAGTCCAACTGCCTCGAAGATTTGAGCACCACAATAAGATTGCAATGTGGAAATACCCATCTTACTGAATACTTTAAATAGGCCTTTTCCAATCGATTTTATATAATTCTTTTTTGCTGTCTTGTAATCCAGATCACCCAATAGACCTTCTTTTTCAAGATCGGCAATTGATTCAAATGCAAGATAAGGATTAATCGCATTTGCCCCATAACCACATAACAAGGCAAAATGTGCAACTTCTCTGGGTTCTCCTGTTTCCAAGACAATTCCTGTTTTGGTTCTAAGTCCTGCTCGAATCAGATAGTGATGGAGACCCGACACAGCAAGTAAGCTTGGAATAGCCGCTTTGTCTTTTTCAAGACCTCTATCCGATAGAATGATCAAGTTGTATCCATTTCTAACGGCATCAGCTGCTTGGTTACATACCTTGTCTAAAGAAGTTCTCATCTCATGCTTTTTGTTCGGATTGAAATGAATAGGTATTGAAAAAGATTTGAGTCCGCCTTCT
>JAFIGA010000017.1 GCA_020831715.1 Leptospira sp.
GCGCATCGGTCTTTCCACCGGCAGTGATACTATCTATGACTAAGGATCCTGAATCGGAAGATGTGACAAAAAAACTTGCCACCAACAAAACTCCAATAATCGAACCTACAAAGCTAAAAGGGAATCTTTCCAAAAACACAAAAAGTGTGGTAGAAAGGTCTCCTGCAATCTGCTCGGCAAATGCGTGGCTCCCCGTTGCAGCCATATCTTGCATATCCAAATAAATTGCAGAACCACCAAACACAGTAAGCCAAAGAAATGTCAGAAATGTTGGGACAAGTAGCACGCCAAAGATAAATTCTCGAATGGTTCGTCCCATGGAAATTCGCGCAATGAACATTCCGACAAAGGGCGACCATGCCACCCACCATGCCCAATAGAATATAGTCCATCCCACCTGCCATCCATTGTCACGATAGGCTTCCGACCAGAAAGAAACTTCGATGAAATGATTGAAGTAATTCCCAATATTTTGCACAAAACCTTTCAGGATAAAAAGCGTTGGTCCAACAATAAATACAAAAAGCAACAAAAGAGCGGCAAATCTCATATTCCATTCGCTCAATATACGAACACCATTTCCAATCCCGGAGAATACAGAAATAGTTGCAATCAAGGTTACTATTGTAATGATGATTACTTGGACGTTTGCATTGTTGGGAATGTCAAATAGATAAGCTAATCCCCCATTGATCTGCTTCACTCCAAGACCAAGAGATGTGGCTAGGCCAAATAGAGTAGCAAGTACGGCAAGGATATCTATCACATCCCCTATTCTTCCCTTGATCCTATCACCTAGCAATGGATAAAATACAGATCGAATCGAAAGAGGAAGATTTTTATTGAAAGAAAAAAACGCAAGTGCCAAGGCAACAATGGCATATACTCCCCAGGCATGAAATCCCCAATGTAAAAAGCTTAGATTCATGGCACGTTGTGCCGATTCTACAGTATAGCCTTTGGCAAATGGCGGAGTCGCATAATGCGTAACAGGTTCTGCAACACCCCAAAATACCAAGCCAATCCCCATACCTGCACTGAATAGCATGGCAAACCAAGCACCCTTGGAAAACTCAGGCTCAGCGTCACTACCACCGAGACGAATGCTGCCATACTTACTAAATCCTAGATAGATACTAAAAACCAAAAATGTATTGATACCCAGAATAAACAGCCAACCTGTTTTATCCGTAATGAAATTCTTGGTAGATTCGAAAATATCCGCCATGGGTTTCCCCACAATGAGTGTGACTGAAATAAATAAAATGATTAATAGCAGTGAAGGAATGAAAACAGGTGGATGTATATCCAGGTATTTTTTATTTTTCATTTCCCTGAATTTTGATTGCAAGAAAATATGGGGTCAAGTGATTTTTTTCAAAAAATCACTCAGCTAAATATTCTAATCTAAGATTTTACTCTAAAGCTGCTTGATAAGAGAACGCAGATCATTGATGAGCGAATAAGGAACGGGTTTGATTTCTTCGGCAAGCTGAATTGCATCGTTGATGGTTTTTGTAAGAACTTGTTTTTCTGCCTCATAAGATACCGTGGGCAGATTCTTCTTATTCTTCTTGAAAAGCGTCGCCTTCTGATCGATGATTTCGATGATTTGATTCAAATACTGAACTTTTTGATCCATTGCATTTAGTCTGAATTAAGGAATGAATTTTACAAGCATTTTTTAGTTCTATTTATTTCATTTGCCATATTCTCCTACCCTGGAAGTCATAGATCCATGATCTACAAAAAAGAAGAAATCCATACCCTATTCCAAGAAATGAGTTCTGTCTTCGACAATGCACCTATCACAATCACCCTACCCCCTCCTAGCTTCGTTACCATGAATGCAGTAATGGAAGAATATGAGAAAAACAAACGGCTCATTGTAAGTTTTCCGGTAGACATGAGCCAAACCAATCCGGTCGGTGTTATGCAAGGTGGTTTTATTGCGGCGGCATTTGACAATACCTTTGGTCCCCTCAGTTATATGGTGGCGAAAAGACCCATGACAACAATCGACATGAGCATTCAATATATACGTGGAGTCGAAGTGAATCAAACCGTATTGGTTGAGGCAAAAATTGTCGCCAAAGGTTTTTCCACTCTCCACATGACAGCTGAAATGCGAAATCAAAAGGGCAAAATCTTGGCAACGGCTTCCACCAACTTGTTGATAATCAAGATGCCCGGGTGAACCTTTTAAAATTCCATTGACAAATGGTATTTGCCATTTTAAAATGGTATTATGGTAACTACAATTGACAAAGCAGGAAGAATCGTAATCCCTAAGGAATTTAGAGAACAGCTAGAATTCAATCCAAAAACAGAACTAGAAATTTTGAAAGATGGATGGGAGATTCGCATTCGGAAAAAACAAGAACCATCCTTCATAATTCAAAAAGTATCTGATTTTCTGGTGATTGATTACGATGGTGATCTCAGTCTAGAGAACTCCTTGGAGCAGGATAGAAATGAAAGGATAGCGAAATTTTTGTGAAAATTGCTTTTTTGGATACCTCGATTTTTGTTTCTGCATTCTACAAAAAGCATCCTCTACATGATTCATGCCTTAATTTACTTTCACAAAGAAAAAAATATCGCTTCATTACATCTAGCCATGCATTAACAGAATACTATTCTGTTATGACTCGATTACCAATTCCAATCAAAATTGATCCACTAGTGATATTCAGCTTAATAGAAGAAAACATTGTGCCCTATATTGAAATAGCAAGTCTTACATCAAATGAATCTGTTTCATTTTTAAAAAAAGCTTCACGTCTTCAAATAATCGGAGGCAATATTCACGATTTCTATCATCTAAATGTAGCTGAAAAAGCTAAATGTGATATACTTTACACTTTGAATACAAAAGATTTTATAAAGTTTAAAAGTGAGATTAAAATTCTGAAACCTGAATAGTAGATTTTCTGTTTTCAATGAGTTGTTTCCATAACATCCAAGGCTTTATTGCCACCTGATTTTTTGCTTTCATACTCATTTTTTTTAAGTTAAAAATTGTGTAGATTCTGCAAATTAACTATTTACAAATCACAGATAGAATTCTAAAATATAGAGAGAACTGTGTGCAATCGATTCAATCTAAGATTCGATTCATGGGGTGCAAAACCCGATTGGTCAGATAAGCCCATTACCAATTCTAGATCAGAAAAACTTTTCACTTCAACCTTTTGGAAAACCTTCAATACTCAAAATCGCTATGCCTCGGAATCGTTCGATTCAGATTTTAACATAAATTATTAAAATTACAACTTGAATTTGAGCAGCCCTTTGCGAAGGTTTTGGCATTCCAAGCTGGCAACTGAGCCAAATTTGTATTAATTCGAATTCCACCCTCTCGCCCGTCGGCTCGCCCTACTTCGGTCGGACCGCCTGAAAGGCTCTAGCCGACCTCACGTCTCGGGAGGGAATCTTCGATTCCGATATTATAGTTTCTTACTTTTGATGTTGTTGTAAGAGTTCCGACCTTAGAGCCGGCTTTTGGCATTCCGAATTGGCCACTGAGACGGCTCTAAGATCGGAACGAATCTACCTCGGGAGGGAATCGAACCCCCACTATCGGTTCCGAAGACCGATGTTCTATCCGTTGAACTACCGAGGCGAGTGTTCTTCCACTCTGTGAAAGGTAGGATTCTTGGATAGAAAATTTATAAAAATTGGTTGCAGTTTTTTCGAACGTATGTTGTAGTTAAAATTGCACGGCAAGGATATCAATTATGGCAACTAAAAGCAAAACAAGATCTCAATCTGCGAAAAAAAAGACTACTTCCCCATCGTCCAAGACGAAAAAGACTCTATCTACTGTGGGTAGCAATGGTCATAGTAAGAATGGTGCATTAAAAACATCTCATACCCCCGCAACCGTTGATTCCAAAACCTGGGCAGAGATGCAAAGAGTCTTTGATCTACAGAAAAAGAAAGCGATCCAGCTACGTCTTTCTACGGCGAAAGAAAGAATTGCCAAGCTCAAGAAAATCAAAGATGTAATCTATAAATACCAATCACAGATCCAAGATGCACTCCGAAAAGATTTCAATAAGTCAGAAGCCGAGACAGACATCACCGAAATCCTTCCGACAATTGGGGAAACAAAAGATGCCATTCGCCATTTGAGCTATTGGATGAAGCCCATTCGTGCGAATACCCCCATGACATTGTTTGGTGCTGTTTCTGAGATTCACTATGAACCTCGTGGGACTGTGCTCATCATTAGCCCTTGGAACTATCCATTCCATCTCGCCCTTGCGCCGATTGTCGCGGCAATTGCGGCGGGAAACACAGTTATTCTAAAGCCATCCGAATACACACCGGAGACATCCGATGTAACGCGAAGGATGTTGGCGGAGATTTTCTCGGAAGATGAGGTTGCCGTATTTGAAGGAGACTATAGAGTTTCTACTGCACTGACTGACTTGCCATTTGACCATATATTCTTCACGGGTTCCACTGCTGTGGGCAAGATTATTATGGAGAGAGCGGCGAAACATTTGACCTCTGTTACACTTGAGTTGGGTGGCAAATCCCCTGCCGTTGTTACCGAAGGTGCAAACCTTAAACAAGCCGCACAATCTGTTCTCTGGGGTAAATTTTTAAACGCCGGTCAGACCTGTGTTGCACCCGATTATCTTCTCATCCATGAAAGCCAAGTGGACAAGTTCGTGGAAGAATCCAAGAATGCCGTTGGCAAATTTTTCGGTGACCATGCAAGTGGACTCAAAGGTTCCAAGGATTTCTGTCGAATAGTGAACAGTAGAAATTTTGAAAGAGTGAACGGTTACATCCATGATGCAGTGGCTAAAGGGGCAAAAATTGAATTGGGTGGAGGATCGAGCCCTGAAGAAAATTTCATCGAGCCTACTCTACTTTCCCATGTGTCTATGGATAGTAAGGTGATGCAAGACGAGATCTTTGGTCCCATTCTTCCGATGATCCCCTACAAAAATCTGGATGAGGCGATTGATTTTATCAATTCCAAAGATAAGCCATTAGCTTTGTATATATTTGCCAAAGCAAAAGACAAAATCAAATCCATACTGAGGAAGACTTCATCCGGTGGTGCTGTGGTAAATGATGTGATCGTTCATCTTGCCAATTCCAATCTTCCCTTTGGTGGAGTGAATCATTCGGGGCATGGAAGCTATCATGGACATTTTGGTTTCAAGGAATTTTCCCACGAAAGATCAGTTCTTAAACAAGCACCGCTCAGCTCGGTGAAATTGATGTATCCTCCTTATACAAATTTTGTCAGAAAGATAGTGGACGCGACAACCAAGTATTTGATGTAATGAAAATATGATAGCAAAGTTCATATTACCTCACTTCATCGGCTTGGTATGTATTGTTGCCGGATGGTACATTTCGATTATCAATGTTGGGCTTTTCAAATACAACCAAGAGAAGTCTATGCACACAAAAGAAACCATTGCAGGACTCATTTTGATTGTCATCGGAGCATATATTCCTCAGATTTGGGGCGGAATTGTTCGTCTGATGACCAAGAAGAAGACCGAAAAGACTGACTGAATTCAGTTTCGGGAAATATAAATTGCAGGGAGTTTTTTCTCCCATTAAATTACAATAGGATATATTTATAGTGGATTACGAAGTAATTATTGGATTAGAAGTACACGTTCAACTCAACACAAAGACTAAAATTTTCTCAACGGCAACCGCGGAATTTGGCGGCTCGCCCAATACCCATATTGCAACAGTCTGTGCGGCATTACCCGGCTCCCTTCCCGTTCTCAATGAACAGGTTTTGGAAAAGGCAATCATTGGCGGTCTTGCCCTGGGTTGCAATATTGCGAACTTTACAAAATTTGACCGTAAGAATTATTTCTACCCTGACCTACCCAAAGGCTATCAGATTTCCCAATTCGACAAACCCTATGCAACCGGTGGCGGAGTCCAGATCAAGTTGAAAGACGGAACCGAAAAGTATGTAAACCTAACAAGAATTCATATGGAAGAAGATGCAGGCAAATTAATCCACTCACATGATCCATCCATCAATCGATCTTATGTGGATCTCAACCGTGCGGGAACTCCACTCATTGAGATCGTATCCGAACCTGAGATGCGTTCCAGTGATGAGGCATATGCCTATCTTACCAATTTAAAATCCATTCTCCGCTATGTGAGAGTATCGGATTGTAATATGGAAGAAGGATCTCTTCGTTGCGATGCCAATGTATCCATTCGTCCTCGTGGCGAAGAAGGATTTCGAACCAGAGTCGAGATCAAGAATTTGAACTCATTCAAGGCAGTAAAACAAGCTATAGACTATGAAGTTGAATGGCAAAAGGATATGTACGCACGCGGAGAAACCTTCCGACAGATGACAAAACTCTGGGATGCCACTCTTCTAAAAACTGTGCCTATGCGTTCCAAAGAACAAAGTCATGATTATAGGTATTTTCCGGAGCCGGATCTACCTGCATTCGAAATTCCACAAAACAGGATTGAGGCGATTAAGTCCGCACTCCCCGAGCTCCCCCAACAGAAAAAAATTCGTTTCATGGAAACACTCCAATTGCCGGAATACGATGCGGAAGTTTTGACCTCCGAAAGAGAAATCTCCGAATACTTCGAAAAAGCATTGGAAATATCCGGTGATGCCAAGAAAACATCCAACTGGGTAAAAGACGAAGTCCTGGGTATTGTAAACAAAGAATCCATTAAGATCCAAGAATTTTCCGTGGGACCCGAACGAATTGGTGAACTCATTGCCCTCATCAACAAGGGTGACATCTCCGGTAAAATTGCCAAGACTGTCTTCGAAGACATGCTAACATCCCCCGATTCTCCCGGTAAAATTGTGGAAGCAAAAGGTCTCAAAGTTGTTCGCGATGACAAGGCACTGGAAGGAATCGTAGACAAAGTCCTAGAGAATAATGCAGATTCGGTGAACTCTTGGAAGAGCGGAAAAGACCGCGCACTCGGTGCTTTAGTCGGTGCTGTGATGAAAGAAACCAAGGGAAAAGCTGATCCAAAGATGGTGAATGAGCTATTGCTTGCTAAGCTTGGTCCTTGCCCGGGGAAGTAATCAGAAACTTCACTTCCAAACCCACGATTCCGAGCAGTATAAATTTCTCTCCAACAAAATATACGATACCCAGTAGTGTAAGCTCTGGGTAGTGTATCATTAAATAGCTCAGACTCAGTATTGTGTAAAATAGATTCGCTACAACTACAATTGTTAAAAACGGTTTCCAGTTGTTTCGAATGAAGAGATAGCAAGCAAAAGAAAAAATCGTATAGACTCCCGCCAAAGTAGACAATACATCCAACACATCCATCGGCATGCCAAAATATTCTTGGAAATTACGAAGAATTCCAAAAAGAAAAATAAAGGATATAAGAGCTCCAATGCTATCTAGGAGGAAAATGGATTTGGATTTCATTCTGAACGACCTATTGTGTAATATTTCAAATCCCTACTCAATCAAGACTCAACGCTTACTATGATTCCCATATTTCGTGGGGCATGCAACTAGTTTTGATCCCCTGAAACGAAAGTCAATAGGGTAAATCACCCTATTGCTAAATCACCGTAAATAAAGTATTATGTTTATACAGTAATTTAATTTATTTTGATCCTAATTATGAAAGCAATATATTCGAAATTATCTATTATTTTCTTACTCATGTCTATTTCGCTATCTTTTCAAAATTGTGAATTGCCTTCAATTAGTAAAGAATTACAAGAATTGAGTATCCTCTACAGGCTCATATCTACTGATCCTGTCAATACGAATTCGGAAGAAGACTCCGAAGAATCAGCCCCCGAGGAAGTCATAGTCCCCACTTTTACCATATCCTACAATGGCAACGGCAGTGACGGGGGAGATCCTCCTGAGGATACAACCGAATACACCAACGGACAATTTATTACGATCCTCGGCAATACAGGTTCCATGACCCTTGTCGGGAATACCTTCGTTGGCTGGAATACAGAGACCGATGGATCCGGAGACAGCTATGTTGCCGGCAACACAATCCAAGTCGATGGAGCCAATATCCAACTTTATGCCCAGTGGTCGGCACTACCCACTTTCACAGTAACCTATGATGGGAATGGAAGTTTGGCAGGAACTCCACCTACGGATGGGAATGCTTACTTAGAGGGTGCGACAGTTACCGTATTGGGAAACACGGGAGCTTTATCTTTAACGGGAAATAGTTTTACAGGCTGGAACACTGCTCCGGATGGCAGTGGGACTGACTATGATCCTACAGACAGTTTTGCCATGCCGGGAGCAAATGTTACACTCTATGCGCAATGGACAGCACTACCCACATTTACAGTAACCTATGATGGGAATGGTAGCGATGGGGGAGCTGTCCCGGTTGATACAGATAACTATCTTGCCGGTGAAAACGTAACTGTATTGGATAACACCGGCAATCTTACCAGAACCGGCTTTAGCTTTAATCGATGGAATACTTCTGCGGATGGCTCCGGAACGAACTATGATCCTGCCGATACCTTCCCTATGCCTGCGGCAAATGTTACATTATACGCCCAATGGTCACCAGCATTTAATGTAACTTATATGGCAAATGGAGGAACCGCAGGAACACCTCCCAATGATCCCGCTTTTTACCAAGAGACCGACACAGTTACGGTTCTAGGTAATCCAAATAGTTTGGTGAAAACAGGAAGAGCATGGATAGGTTGGAATACCGCCGCCGACGGAACAGGAACAACTTATACGGAAGGACAGACATTTGCCATGCCCGCAAGTAATCTTACCTTGTATGCGATGTACTTGGAGGGGATATTTGCATTTGCTCATTTTGATACGGGGGCTGTGGATTGTTTTGATGCAACTACCGGACCTTCCCCCTGTCCAATTGTCGGGTTTCCGAGCCAAGCTCCCGAAAATACCCATGCTCTGACCATTGCTAAATCACTCACAGATAATGGTGACGAAACAGTAACAGATAATTTAACCGGTCTGATATGGAGAAAGTGTCCGGTTGGATTATCCGGTAATGATTGCGATGTCGGAATGGCTGATACATTTGATTTTGCAGATGCTCAAAACTCTTGCACTATTTATGGTGCCGGTTGGAGACCCCCCACAATTCTTGAAGCCGCGACTCTTTTGGACAATAGGACAGGAAGTATGCCAGTCATTGACACAAATTTCTTTTTGGAAAGTGGTGGATCATTCCATACTTCAACGACTGATGGGGCTTCTTTTCATTTTATTTCTTTTGACAATGGAACAATCTCCGCCAATACATTTTTTCACATAGAAAGAAAAGTTAGATGCGTATTCGGTGAAAATGTTACTCCACCCATTAGTTTAACTGATGAAGGAGATGGAACCATTCGAGACAATATATCAGGGCTTATCTGGCAGAAATGCCATTCAGGTAGAAATAACGATCTAACCTGTTCGGACAATATCGCGGAAGGTGATACTCTGTCTTGGCAAGATGCATTGCAATACTGTGGATCTTTAAATCTAGCTACTCATTCAGATTGGAGACTCCCCAACCGGAATGAATTACTTTCATTAGTAGACTTCTCTATTGCCGGATCGAATAAATTCAACACAACTCTATTCAATTCTCCTATGTTTAATAGTCAGCAACTCTGGTCCACCAATCCAGAAAGTGTAGTTGCCGGGAATACAAGACTTAAGTGGTTATTTGTAAATTCCGGTAG
>JAFIGA010000021.1 GCA_020831715.1 Leptospira sp.
CGCTTTCACACATTCAAAATAATCTTTGTTAGTGACTTCATTCTTGTCGATATAGAAAGTATCCAAAAAGACTTTTGTTCTGGGAGCTTCTGTTCGGATCATACCGATTTGTGACTTCATGAAATTGATTTCTTCCAAAAGATCGGCTCTTTCTGAACGGGATTTTGCTGATTTTAGCTTGGTTTGCCTGTCTTCGATTTCCAATTTTGTCTCAGAGATTGCATTTTCGATTTCTTCTGCTGTGGATCCGATCACGGCATCCCCTTTGGGTATGCAGACCATTCCATCGGGAGCAGTTTCGCAGCCTCCGGAAAAAGTCATAGTTCGAGTAAAAGACGCACATTGGATGAGGAAAATTAAAAGGAAACTAAGGAAAAAAAGGTGTAAATTCATTCGGTACCGGAAAAGATAGATTTTGATAAAAGGTTACTTTTATAGTATAATTTTGAAAGGAATCGATCTTGACAAGTTTTTTCCAAGAATTTAGATTCTTAGTTTTTTGATACATGGAGTCATACTAATTTTATGAAAAAGAGAAACATCTTGTTATTGCTTGCCATGGGGTTGACTCTCTGCAAATCCGAGCCTAAGGATGAGAAAGCAGAATTTCTAAAAAAGGAAAAAGAGCAACTCACCAAACTCTACCAATCCTTGAATGAAGGCAGTCAAGCATACTCTGAATTAGAAAAAATGAGCAGTCTCGGCAATCGTATGACGGCAACTGAGCAAGGAACTAAAGCAGAAGAAATCATTTTCGAAAAGTTAAAAGAATATGGATATGAACCTAGATTTCACAGTTTTCCTATCAATATCTGGACCAGACAGAATGCATCGCTTCGGATTCAAATTGGTGGGAAGACCGAAGATTTCAATACCCTATCATTTGCCTACACACCAAAAGATTCTCATATAAAAGGAAGGATTATTGATGTAGGAAATGGTCTTCCGGAAGATTTCAAAAAGCATGCCAAAGATATCAAAGGAAATATTGTATTGGTCAATCTTCATGTTTTGGATATCAAGAATTATAAAGGTGGGAATCCACATAGAAGTACTCGGGTACTGTCTGCGATTGCCAAGGGCGCAATTGGGGTAATCATGGTAAATAAATTCTTTGGCGAGATTCTTGCTACCGGCACTGTGGCTAAAGATGATAAGCTTGTAAAAGTTCCGGCTATTTGTATCAGCTTTCGTGATGGACAGAGAATTCGAGATGCTATTCAGAGTGGAGACGATCTCATAGCGAATCTTCAGATTCAAAACAACCAAGAAATGGCGGAAGCAAGAAATGTGATAGCAACTCTTCCGGGATTGGATCCATTAGGAAAAAAGGTAGTGTTAGGTGGTCATTTGGATACATGGGATGTATCATCCGGTGCATTTGATAATGGAATTGGATCTTTTTCTATATTGGACATTGCAAGAGCGATGAAAGAATCAGGAGTGACTCCCCATCGAAATGTTGAATTTGTATTTTGGATGGGGGAAGAGCAGGGATTGATCGGTTCCAAGGCATATATAAAAGACCAAATGGAATCGGGAAAGTTGGATGAAATCTATTACTATATCAATATTGATTTGGATGGTAATCCGAAAGGTTTGAATACCCAAGGTTGGGACTCGGCTATTTCTACTATCAAAGAAATGGGCAATCGAGTTAAAGGTTTTCATAAACCTTATAAAAATGTTATTGTGAATAGACCAACGGATTCATCGGATAATGTACCTTTTGCGGTAGCGGGAATTCCGGTACTTAGAATGCTTCGAGATATAAAAGAAGAAAAACTTAAATACTACCATTCTAATAAAGATAACTTTTATCTAATCGAAGAAGATGATATTAAAAATTCGGCAATCGTCATGGGAATGATGACCTTCCTAATTGCCAATGCAAGAGATTGGGATATAAAAAGACTCAATGTGGAAGAAACAAAAAAATTCCTTACGGAGAGAAATAAGCATTGGATTCTAACTGAGGCAAATCATTGGAAATTAAGACAGACTTTGGAATCCGGTAAGCCGGGTGGTAGTATAGAAAAGAAATAGATTTTATGACCAAATTGAGAATTGAAATGCCGAGAAATTGTGTTTTGTAATAGGACTAAATGACCTAACTTTTAGGATTTTTCAGAATAGAGCTTGACAAATTGATTTTCGGTTTGAAAATGAGTTTTCAATTCAATAAGCCACGCACTTAAGTGCGTGGCTTATTGATTATCTGACAAAGACCAATCAGGGATTTCAAGATCGGAGTTCAGATATCCATAGAACCCATTTTGTTGTACTAAGGTAAATTTCTCCCGCGGGTGGACAATTCGTTCCCATTTTGGTTCTACATACCAGTCTCCATTGGATTTGAGTAGACCATAATCCGTTCCTTTCTTGGCTATCATGAGCTCACCTTGAGGTAAGGAGAGAAAGTCGTATTCCGCTTTAACAATAAATTCACCTTTGGGATTGATCAGACCTTCTTTTCCATTTTCTAATCTTATCTTTGCTTTCCCATTTTGGAAATGACCGGCAATTTTAAACTTGGGAGCAATGATTTCCTTACCTTCCGGATCCATATAGCCCCAGAGAACTTCACCTGCCTCTTTGAATCTTGCTAATCCTTCGGAAAATTTTCCGACTTCCCAAAACTTTTCTTTGATAACTATGGATTTTTTCTCATCCATAAATCCCCAGAAGTTTTCTTTGATAAATCCAATTCTTTTCTCAGAGAAATTTTCGACATCGTAAAATTGAGGTTTGAGAATCCAGCGACCATCCAAGTCCAGAAGTCCGTACTTCCCTTCCTTTTCTACCCTTGCAATTCCATTTTCGAAATCAAACCCAAAGTCGAAGTCGGCAGGGATTTTTAAATTCCCTTCCTTATTTATATATCCTGTTTTTCCCATAGGGATTCCATCTTCGAAGGCAACAATTCTTCCTCTGCCTTCTCTAAAGGAATAAGCTTCTTTTAGGATGGGATCAACCAAGAAGGTACCATCTTTCTTGATATAGCCCCATTGTTTTTTGGAAGATACAGCCGCGAAATCTTCTGAAAAGGATCGAGCCAGGTCAAATTTTGGTTGGATCTTCCAAATAAAATTTTTATCAATGTATCCATATTTGCCTCTAAATTTAGCCAGAGCTAGATCATTTTGAAATTTTTCCAAATATTCAAATTTCGGTTCCACTAGGAATTCCCCGGATGTATCGATGAATCCGTATTTTCCTTTCAAACGAACGATTGCTCTGCCATCATGGAAGGACTCGGCATATTCAAATTTCAACTGAGGAGGATTCGAATCTTCTTGGGAAAGGAGAGGATTGCAAAATGTTACAATAGATGATAAAATACAAAGTATGGTAATTCTTATTTTCATCGCTGTTACGACTAATAAATTAGGGAATGACCCCTTCTTTTTTCAAAATGAAAAGTGCATTGGTTGTCTGCACAACACCATCTCGAATTTTGTAGTCAAAACTCATATTGTTGTCTTCGATTTTTTCTGTAAAGTGTTTTAAGTCTATATTGGGGATTTTTGCCAAATCCAAATCATGAGTCGTGCAGAGGGTGAATGCATTTTTGCCCTGCAACTGTGTGAGAATCTTTTCGCTGGCTAGGTATCTTTCTTTGGTATTGGTGCCTTTTAGAATTTCATCGAGTAGGATAAGATAGGTTTTTGTATTTTCGGATATGGCTTGGAAGATTTTTGCCAATCTTCTTGCTTCGGCATAGAAGAGAGAGATTCCTTCGGTGAGCGAGTCTTGGTTTTTCACCGAACAGGAGATGGAGAGTGGAGGAAATTCGAGTGATGTGGCATGGCAGGGTCCGCCACATAACCCCAAAAGAATATTCGTTCCTACGGTTCGCATATAGGTTGTTTTGCCAGCCATATTGGAGCCGGTAATGAGAAGAACCTTTCCTTTTTCTAGTTTATACAATGGATTGGGAATTGCTTGCTGATCCAACAAAAGAGGATGGGCAAGATTTTCTCCACTTATTTCTGTTACATCTTCGGAAATTTTAGGAAACACCCAATGGGGATTGCAAAATCGCAGATGCAAAACCGGCATCAAAGCATCAATCTCTTCCAATTCTGCGATCCAATCGGAGGTGATCTTACCAAAATTGATTTTCCAATTGGTCAGACGCTTCATTGTCCAGAGGTCATGAAGGTAAAGGGCATTGGCAATGAAGTGGGG
>JAFIGA010000037.1 GCA_020831715.1 Leptospira sp.
CTACATGTCCTACGCCATGGTGGGTATAATTGCAGTTCTCCATATTTGTGCGATGCCCCGTACTATTCAACCAAGAGTTAAAGACAGCTTGACCGCTTCTCTGCCCTTGGGCAATATTTTCTCCGGCAGATGAATATGAAATTCCGGCATTGCGGATTCGCTGTCCAAAGGTTGTTCCATCTGAACTATCATGACTTAATTTATTATTATTTCTCATATCTTGAGAATGAGCCAGTGCAACTGCGCTCAGACCAATATTCTGTTCCTCTAGAGCCCCACAACCTACAGAAGCTCTATGTCGATTAATCAAGCGATGAAATTCTAATGCTTCTCCTGTCAAATCTGATGAAGGAATGTATGCAGATCTATTCTGTCTATCGGCAAGGATAATCAGGAGTAAATTTTGTAAGTCAGAGTTATCGGATGAGTTATCAGGAAGGATGCTACAATTGGATAAAATAGTGAGAGAGAGAAGTATGGCAAAAAGTGATTTCATAATTCAATATAACTATGGATTGATTATTCGGCAATGAAAAAAGAGGATGGACGAGGCACGAATAACTACAATTCTTTTTGAATCGCAGAAATTAGTGCTGTATCTTCCGGGGCAACAGAAGAAGGAAATCTTCCTTTGATGGTTCCATCTTTTCCAATCAGAAACTTCTCAAAGTTCCACTTCACATCTCCCTTTTGGGGTGCATTGTTTGTGAGATATTCATACAGGGGATGCTTGTCTTCTCCTTTAACGGAAATTTTGCCCATCATGTCAAAACTCACCCCATAGGTGAGACGGCAGAATTCCGCAATCTCTTGGTTGGAACCGGGTTCTTGTGCACCAAAATTGTTAGCGGGAAAACCAATGATTACAAAACCTTTGTCCTTATGGTTCTTATACAGCTTTTCCAAGCCATCGTATTGAGATGTATAACCACATTTGGAAGCAACATTCACAACCAGAACGGACTTCCCCTTGTAACGAGACAAGTCCACAGATTTTCCTTGGATATCAGAAACTTTAAAATCATAGAAACTCACAGCTTGCACCTCCGATGAGCAATTCAGGTGAAATAGAATAAAAATCAAAGGGAGAATTAATTTCATAAATATTAGACTACGAAGAGAATCGCTGTGGTGGCGGCGGGCGGGAATCCCTCGCCATAGTGAAAAATTTCTTTGTATCTAAGAAAGGAATTGCGAGGGATTAAGAGGATGCCCAACCTCGGGTACCGCCGGATAAAGAAAAGAGAAATTAGCCGCAGATGAACTCAGGTGCACACGGATATGATTATTCCACGCCAAGACGCAGAGACCGCCAAGATTTGTTATATAGACCGGTCTATATAATTACTCCTCTACACAATAGATTGGACGTTCCTGATTGCATGTGGCACCGCTACCAGAACTGTTGTTAATAAATTCAAAAGATGTTGATGATGGAGCACCAAAAGTCCCCGTATGAGCAGTTGTATTTGATGCCCAATTATTGCAATTAAATGAAGAAATTTCCAATACATTAGTGCCACCAACATGCACTAATCCGGTCCAAGGGTTTATTATTCCGGTGTCTGCAGTTAACTCATTAAGAAATGGATATATTATAAATTTATTGGGATCGGTATTGAATACGGGTGTGGTTCGATCTGCTCGGTAGTAAGTGGTTTCAGGTCTTAATACCCAACTCGCACCTGCCGGATCACTAATTGTTGGATGACCATACAAGGCTCTATATATTCCCGAGAAAGGTTTATTGTTGTCAGCAAACTGGTTACATCTAATATTGCTGACTTGATTACCCGTCATTGTGTTGTCGGTGACCCAAATTCTCTTTCGTGGGTGCTTTTCGACACAATACAGCGAGTGCTCCGTATCACAACTAGCATTGGTATCAAATTTTGCAAAAGTAAGATTCAATCTATCTGCTCGACCAACAATTCCTTGAGCTGAGGTGTCGTTCCAAGAGGCTACTGTTGATGTGCCACATCCTCGGGTATTTAGCCTTATAAACCGATTTGTATCAACTGAAAAGTCCGCCCCTGTCCATACTGTTGCTAACGAATCCGATACCGGATTCATTAAAACGACATCTCCAAATGTATTACCAAAATTAGATCCATTACCGGAAACTGTCCCAATTACTTGATTTTTTAAGTTGTAGTAGGTTGTATTGGGCTCCAACATCCACCGCCTACCAGAAAAATCTGTATTCCGGTTTATAGATATTCGAAATTGAGTGTATTCTACTCCTTCCTTCACAGGCCTATTTGCATCTGTATTGCATATATCCTCAGCTTCTTGATCGCTTGTGTCTCCATCCACCTTTGTATCAGTTACAAAAATCCGAGGACGAAAGTCCACACCGGGATCGGTGATTGTAAAATTCATCGAACGAACAGGGGACGGGGCAAATCCGGCGGCACAAGTTCGAATCAAATAGTCTGTATTAGTGTTGATATTAACTTCTTCTTCATTGTCATAGAAGTTAGAACCCGTTTCACAGCCACCACCGGCATCACAGAGTGGATTGATGCCGTCTGTTCTAAAGCAGATCTTAGTAAAGGGAGTAAGACCTGTATTGAACTGAAGAGTCGTTGGGTTCATTGTCAGATTTGTCGGTGTCTCCGGTAGGGCTGTGCCACCAATTCTGATTTCAACAGGATCGGTCTGGAATGTATAATTTGCATCCACTACACCGGATTCCATATAATCATTGCCTGAGCTACATCCCTTCGCACGGATATTGATGCTTCCATTCTGGTTGCTAAATGGTGCAGTTGTGGGCAGTGTAACAGTTCCTCCCGGGAACTGAAAGGTAGAACCCCCCACGGAACAAGCCGGAATGCTTCCATCCAGGGTATAGAAGATTGCTATGCTACCACCCGTAGTAATTGTTGTGATCGACATAGTCTGGGTGTCGTTATAAATAGGGCTTGGATCCAGAGAAAATTCGGGATCCGCTACTTGGAATTCATAGGTTCCTGTCTGAACTGCAGATGGATTCGAACCGGCACTGCAAGCAATGGCACGAACTATGGTAATTCCACCTACAGATGCCCCTATTGTAAATTCTCCGCCATACACCGTTCCGGATGTACAATCCGGAGCAGGACCATTGACCGTATAACGAATCTCTGCTCCTCCAGGAACAGACATCGTCAACTGGAATGCATTGTTCTTGACCCCACTGGGCTCGCTGAAGACCACATTCCCCACAGTATCCGGGAAATTGATTGTGGAGCTAGCCGGGGTAGAAGCGAGGAAATTTTCACGGCAAGACACAGCAGAGATTGTCATGGAGTTATTAACGGGGAATGGATCGGTGTAATTGATGGAACCCCCGGCACATGCTCCCCCGGTTGCCGCTGAACAACTTGCAGTTGTTCCATCTGTTCGGTAGCAGACCGTTTGCAGGGGTGCACCCGGTCCTGCTCCGGGAGCATTTTGTGCTGTTATAGTGACCAGATTTGCCGTCCCTGTCGGATCTCCAATCACAGGACTAGGCAATTGTCCGTTCATAGTGTACACTCCGGTGAATAGAGGGGAGGGTGTAAAATTTGTCCTACAAGCAATCGCTCTTACATTCACATCTCCCGAGAATTGACCCAGTGCGATAGGACCGGTATTCCCGGTCGAGGGACATGCCGGGTCACTCCCGTCCGTTGTCCAATAGATGGTTGCTCCCGGAGAATCGGGCGCGGTGAGTTCTAGACTCAAATTGCCTTGGAAGATTCCCGGCAGATTTCCGCTAGTCGGCTCAGGTTGGTTGGGTTGGAGGATATAGGTTCCTGTTGCAAGATCCGATTCCAAGTGGGTCGCTGTACAGACGATAGCTGATAATTCTGTATTCGTTGATACGATCCCAACCGTTCCTCCGTTGGGAAGATTGGGCCCACCGCATGTAGGAGTGCCTCCGGTTAGGGAAAAATGGATCACTCCCCCCGGCGGATCTAATGAACCAATCGTAACATTGACTTCATCGGAGTAAGTTCCCGGTGGTGGGTCAAATGTCGGCATGGTCGCTTGTCCATTGATGGTATAGATCCTTGTTACAATCCCCGAGGGATCCCAGCGAGGCACAGTCTCCTTGCAGGCACGTACCTTTAGAGTGCCGGATGCATTAACATTGATATTCTCCTCCGCAGGACTCACTCCACAGACGGGATCAGATCCATCCAAGGTATAGGCGAACTCTTGCCCTGCCACACCGGGCATACCCGTAAAACTTATATTTTGTGTTCCGGGGTATTCTCCGGAGTCCAAGTTCACGGTTGGGTTATTCAATATTCCTGTTAAAAAGTAATCTGAGGAGATCACAACAGAATCTTGGTAGCCATCGCGACATGCTATAGCACGAACCAATACCATATCACCGCTTCCATCGGCAGTAAGTTCAGTCGGTACGGTTGTAGAATTACAATCAGGATTTCCCATGCCAGCGATTCCTGTAAGATAACGAACCGTCGCTCCCGTTGTAGTCGTGGTAGCCGATAGGGTCGCGGATGTCGTAATCGATGTGTTATTTGGTAGATTGAAAGCAGGATTGATTGCGACTTCGAACCGATAGGGATTCACAGTTGTCACTACATCCGATGGGGTCCAATCATTCACGCAAGCAATTGCCTTGATGCGAGTATTGTCTTGGTTCAACAAAACCGATCCACTTACGGCAGGGAAATCTGTGGAACAATTGGGATCACCGGGTTCGCTTCCATCGGTTGTTAGGGAATACCGCACGGTTGACCCGGGTGTTGGGCTTGAGATTACCAGATTCAAATCATTATTATAAAGTCCTCCCGCGTTACTGAAAGTAGGATTGGCAACAGTCCCGATGATTGTATAACTAAAACTCACTTCCGAGGATGACGTGTAATTGGCAAGACAAGTGATCGCTCGTATGGTCTGAGAGAAATTTAGGACAATGGGATCACCCGGATTGAATACGGGCGACGAACAGGTAGCAGGTGAGTTGTTGGTTGTGAAATGCACACTTGCCCCGGCAGGAGCTCCCGGTGCGGATAGAGTGACTTCCGGTGGTGTTGGATCGTCATTGGGATAGGTTCCCGGTGTCAAACTAGTCGTAGGAGCGGGGAGTTGCCCCAAGGTCATAAAATAATTGCCCACTTGGAGGTTGGAAGCTAGTGGAGTATTGGAATTTGGATCCGGGTCTTCCTTGCAGGCGATGGCACGGAGAATCCTTGTTTCTGCTGTTGCACCTGTCGGCTGTAAGATCTCAATGGAAGCCGTATATTCATCACCTACTCCATCGCATGTTGGTTCGGCGCCATCGAGGGTGTAGAAGATTTGGGAACCGAGGGTTGTTGATGTGATGGATACATTAATGGTATTGAAAAATTCACCGGGTGCGGGCGTGAAAACAGGGGTTGCCAATTGGAGCGATTCTCCGCACTGGACAAGGATGCTAGTGATGGATGCATTGCCGATAGTCCCTGTTCCACCCGCCACTTCGCAGTTTTGCGGAGGGTTGGATGGTTGCCGGGTGATGGTTACTTCATAGGAGGTGCCGGAGGCAAATGTTCCGGGAAATCGGAATCTTCCTGATTGGTTGACAATAAGTGTCGATATAGAAGATTCTCCCTCCGGATTTGTGGCATTCAATTCCATGCGAAGATCATTCCCAATCAGTCCCCTAACTTCACCGCCAATAGATCGAAGTCCCGTGTCCAAAAGATTTTGGATGAGACTGAATAAGGAAAAATCCACAGCGAATCTGTCCAAACCGGGAAGTTTGCAATGGATACCGGAAAACAAAAGAAAGAGTACCCAATATAAGCAATGAATATTTTTGAGAATATTCATATTACCTATAGTATTTTATTCCAATTTTAAATCAAATAAATTTTGGATTATTCCTATTGCAAATATTCATTTATTCAAGTGTAAGTTGTATAAATTTTTAAATAAATAAAACTATTTTTTGCAAGGTTTATCAATTTCATAATCAGCGATAGTAATATCTTAAAACCAAACCAAACAATAAACTAATTCCCAGAGCGACAATGAATACAGCATATTCCCCATAGCCAAAGTATACCAATGCAAAGGAAAGTGGGCTGATTGCTCTTCCAAGAGATCCGAAACTTCGAAAGATTCCCAAATTTTTGCCCTGCTCTTCCGGTGAAGATCCCAAGGATGCCATGGAAGAAAGGGATGGGTGAAGGAGAGCCGATCCAATTGCCAATAAACCAAGACTTGGGAACAATCCCCAAGCAAAGGAGGGATTGGCAAGAAAAATCAATCCAATATAACCGAATACCAGAAATACAACTCCGGTTAGGGCTATTTTTACTTCAGCGACCTTCCCGGAGATTCGCCGAATTACACCACCTTGAATGAATATGATGATGGCTCCTATATAAAGAAAGGTAAAGCCAATTTCTTTTGGTGTAAATTCCAATGTTTCGTTTAAAAAGAAATTAAGGGAAAATTCAAATCCTGAAAAGGAGAATATGAATGCAAGATATATGAAAGAAACAAAAAGGAGTCCACGGTATCCGATGTGAAAGAGATCTAAAAATGGATGAATATTTCTTTCGCTTTTCAGCTTTTCAAAATCCGGAAGAGACTCTTTGAATACAAAAAATACCAGAAATAAATTCACTAAAGCAACTATAATAGAGACCAATGCCGAAGACGAAAATATTGTAAGCCCATAACCACTCAATAAAGGGAACCAATCCCCTACTTCCACCCCACTCAACACCCCACCGAGAGTAGGTCCAAAAATAAAACCAAGTCCTATTCCCGCGCCAATCATTCCCATCCCTTTGGCACGGTCTTCTCTGGATGTGGAATCTGCCATAGCGGCTGAAGCAACAGATATATTTCCCCCCATAGCGCCCGTTATTACACGAGATAGGACAAATAAGCTAAAGCTGGTAGAAAAAAACCAAACCAAATATCCCAAAAAATTTCCCAAGGACGTAAAGAGCAAAATCTTTCTTCTTCCATAGTGGTCGGACATTTTGCCCCAGACAGGAGAAAAAATAAACTGCAAAATCGAATAAATAGAACCTAAAATCCCTCCGAATAGGATGATAATATATTGGGGTTTGGCTTCGCCACCTAATGCTTCGGCGAAGGAATAGAGTAGATCGAAGAAAGGATCCCCACCTACCTGCATGAAAAATTTGATTGTTTCGGGAAAGAGCGGAAATATGACAGAGAACCCCATCATGTCCGCAAAGACTATAAAAAATAAAAGAAAAGTATTCTTTTTTTGCATGCAAAACCCCTTCTTGGATAATTTAAGAAGGGGTCACTCTATTGAAACTTTTTATTAAGCTTGCTTGTTTTTATCTACAAGTTTTTTCAACTCATCAATTCCTTTTTGAATTGTGTCCTTAACTTCAGTCGGAACCATAGTCTCCACTTGATTTGCCAAGTTTGCGTAGCTCTCTTGAACTGTTTTAAGAACATCTTCGTAGCTTGTGTTCGCTTGGTTAACAGCGGACTTGGAATCATTGATTGTTTTATTAAGAAGATCTCTTAATTTCTGAGCACTTTCAGAAGAATCAGTTTCACCTTTTGCTTTCAGTTCATCATAAGCTTTTTCAAGATCACCTAAAGTTGCTTTTAGTTTTTCTTCGCCTGATTTAAATACTGCGATACTCGCATTTACGATATCCATTAGAATTTTTTCCATATCCGGTACATTCCTATAAGTTTTTGTAGTACAATACTATAGAAAGGAAATAAATTTGGCAAGAAAAAAGCAGGGAAATAGATTTAATTGTCTCTATTTTCGGTTATTTTCTTTATCTGGTCTCGAATTTTTGCGGCAGTTTCATAGTCCTCTGTCCTCAGAGCAGACTCCAATGTGTCTTCTAATATCTGAATCTGAGACTTGGGCAGTGCAGGAACCTGCTTTTCCGGGGCAATGGACTGACCCTGAATTTCTTCTTCTTTCATCTGAATACCGGCTTCGTCCAAAATGGCTCGCGATAAATAAATAGGAGAATTGCCTCGAAGTGCTAAAGCAATAGAATCGGAAGGACGTGCGTCCAGCACTATTAGCTCTTCGTCTTTTCTAAGTGTGACCTTTGCATAAAAAGTATTATCGATTATTTCTTCAATCGTCACTTTTACGATACTTGCCCCAAGAGAGACTAGCATATGTAACATTAAATCATGAGTCATAGGACGAGGAGGTTTAGTTCCATCCAAAACGGAAGTGATGGAATGGGTCTCCAATGGACCTATGAATATGGGAACAACTCTCGATTCCGTCTGGTCCTTGGATTTGAGAAATACAGCAAAGCCTACATTGGTTAGCGAGATGTCGGAAATAGTCACCTCTAAATAATCCATACTGTTTTAGACTTGTTCTCTTCCTCTTTGATAAAATTTAAATAAAATGGGCCCAGAAGGACTCGAACCTTCGACCCGCAGATTATGAGTCTGCTGCTCTAACCAACTGAGCTATAGGCCCTCGAGATTCCATGATTTTTCTCATAACTCACAAGACAAGAAATATTCTAATAAGTCAGGCATCTCTTCTCTTGCTACCGAATAAATCCAGAGATTTCCCTTAGAAAAAAAAGTTGTTTTCCGCAAAAGGGAATTGGATTGAATCGCTTCCTTGGACTCTTCGAGAAAGGGTTGTATTTCTTCTTCTCGAATTGGTCTGGGAAATTTGCGAATCACATGAAAGAAATCTTCCCCTTTCCGAGGAAAGATATAAATAGGTGGATTCGCCCCGTCTCCTTGTTTTACAACTACATCCTTTTTAATACTGAGAATGCAGCCATAAACAGGAATATTCTCTCCGGAACGATATCCCTTTGTTCCCATTCTGGAATTTTGGGCCGGTTGCGAAGATATAAAAAACAATTGGGGAATTAAAGCGATGAAAAAGAATAGAATAGATAGGATAATAACTCGTTTGGAACTCATTGATAAAAACAAGGATCTCGCAACAATTGTTTCGCGTAAAGGAAAAGCCGGAATCTACATTCATTATCCTTTTTGCATTCAGAAGTGCAATTATTGTGATTTTTTTTCAATAGGCAATGGAAGATTTCCTTCCAAGGATGAGGATCGGATTTTTCCGGCATATCAAAAAGAACTGCAAGATCGGCTAGAAGAATTTCCCAATTGGAGGAATCTGGAGTTTGATACAATTTTTTTAGGTGGCGGAACTCCTTCTCGAATGAGTCACAAAGGCTTGGAAGAACTCCTCAATTCACTCTCGAAATATCTTTCCATTTCTCAAGATGCTGAAATTAGCCTGGAGGCTAATCCGGAAGATATCAG
>JAFIGA010000054.1 GCA_020831715.1 Leptospira sp.
CAGGGAATTCTTCTTCCGGGTATTCGATTGTGTGGTGAGAAATACATTTTCCGGCATCCAATTGATAGGGCGCAACAATTGCTTGAGTGGGACATGCATCAATACAAGCTGTACAGCTT
Source organism: Leptospira sp. (assembly GCA_020831715.1). Lineage (GTDB taxonomy): Bacteria > Spirochaetota > Leptospiria > Leptospirales > Leptospiraceae. The sequence continues at coordinate 120 of JAFIGA010000054.1, forward strand.
CCGCAACGATCCTTAGGGATAAGATTTGAAAATACGCTATCTTCTCTGAAAATATCACTATCGCTTTCTTCTGTTAGATCCACTTCACAAAGTATTGCTGTTAGAAAAAAATAAGAACCTAGATTTTCATTTATAAGGAGAGTATTCTTTCCAATCCAACCCAAGCCTGCTTCTCTTGCTAAAATCTTTTCCGGAATGGGGAGGCTATCTATGCCTTGGCGGAACTTTTTGCCCGGAAATTTATTTCTTAGAAATTCCAAAATAGGTTTTGCTTTATCGCGTAAAACCTCATGATAATCTTCGCCCCAAGCATATCGCGAGACCTTGTTGTGGAGATGGGGAAGACGCTTTTCATCGGATTCTTTCGGTTTATAGATAACAGCAAGCATGATTATTGATGCAACAGGAAAGCCCAAGTTTTCAAAATTAATTCGAATATTTTGTCTGTCCGCAAACCAGTTCATGCTGGCGTAGAATCTTCGATTAATAAAATCTTGGATATTTTTTTGATCTGCATCAGGAATGTTAGCATCAGTAATGCCTGCTAATTCAAAGTTGCATTCGTGTATAATGTATTTGAGTTCTAAAATGCTGTTAGACTCTTTGCTCTCCTTGAATCTGTCTTCCACTTCCATTAGCTTCCATTTTATTTTTTCATATAATGATAGAAATGAAAAAAAGCTCCTTGAAAGAAAGTTTAAAAAAATAGTTTACAGCTTACGATTTTTTCAGTAAAATGGACACTGTTTTGAAAGGAGATGCAATTGAAGAAAATAAGCATAAAAACAATCATTTTGCTAACGGTTTTAGGACTTGCTAGCATAAGTTTACAAGCACAAGGCAAGCCTGATGGAAAAGGCAAACCAACTACTGTAGGAAAGCCTGAAACCAAAGGAAAACCTGAAAATGTGGGTAAGCCTGATACAAAAGGTAAGCCGGAGAATGTAGGGAAACCGGACGGAAAAGGCAAGCCGGAAAATCCCGGTCAGATTGGTCGAGATAAAAAAGAAGAAAAAGCCGGGAATAAAGACAACAAGAACTCCAACAAAGATGCAAAGCTTAAAGGGGCAGAACGAAAAATTGAGAGATTGAAAGTGATTGCCGAAAGGTTGGAAAAAGACGGAAAGACTGAGCAAGCTGCAAAAATTCGACAAAGAATAGAAAAGGCTGAATCATTGGTGGAGGAGAAAAAATGAGAAAAATAACTACTTTGGGAAAACAAATACTAATTTTAATGTCTGCTATGGCAATGATTTTTGTCATCTCTTGTTCCGGTTCGAATTCTGAAGCAGGTAAAGAAAAAGAAGATCTTAAAAAGACAATTACTACAGAAAACGCACTCGAAGAAGCGGACAAACTCATCAAAGAATTAGAGAATCTTTAGAAATTCTACAGAGCCATCAAAAAGAATGTAAAATATCTTTACAAAAATTAGGGCAGTCTGTTCTCATTGCTTTTAATAGGAGATTTTTTACTTTGAAAAAAATTAGCATTAAAGCATTGATTATTTTGATGGTTCTGGGTTTCGCCAGTTTCGGTTTGCAAGCACAAGAAGAGACCATGGACATGTCTGACGATTCAGATATGACAGAAACAGTAGATAAGAACAAGGGAAAGGGTAAGTCCGAAGTTAAAGGAAAGCCTTCCAACCCGGGTCAGAAAGGAAAAGACAAGGCGGCAGAAAAGTCCAAGAAGAAAGATACAAAAGGTAAAAAAGACAAAAAGGATAAAAAGCCTAAAAAAGAGAAAAAGGTAAAAAAAGATCAAAAACCCAAGAAAGAAAACAAATCTAAAAAATAGATTCGTTTCCTTGAATTAGGGGTTTAAAATAAATCTATTTTTCTTGTCCCGGATGGTCTGGGTGGTAAGGATGTTCTTCCTTATACTCAGGCCCTTTTAATTTTTCCACGTAGTTCAATCCAAATCCTAATGCCAGTCCAAGCAAGGTTGCAAGTGTTACAGGAATCATATCATCCGTATTAGAAGGCACGGTGTTCTTTGCTGTTGCAATTTGAATATCCCTTTTGACCTCACCTGATCTTCCTTGGATTTCTTTTCCTGCTGTATAGTCCTTGAAAGGCCATAAAATAAAGAAAGAACCCAGAATCAATCCTATCAAAAAAGACATCGTAGAAGATTTCTTGTGCTCTAATAGATAACGAATCAATCTTGTGAAGGCAAGAAGTCCCGCCAAGCATCCCATAGCAAATGCACCTAAAAATAGAATGGAGGATGGTTCCAGTAAATGTGATAGCTTATCCAGGATTACTTGGTATTCTCCTAACACTAGCATGATATAGGACCCGGATACACCCGGAAGAACCATTGCCGAAATAGCGATTGCACCTGTTACGAATGCCATTATGGGATTTTCAGAACCAGCTGAATCGGCTATTAAAAATACCGGAGCGATAGCAAGAAAAATACCCGGAAGCATCCAAGGAAGTGTTTTGGCATTTTTTTCTTCCATCATCTTCCATGGAACAGAAAGGGAAGGGATAATTAGACCGATGAAAAGTGCGAGTGTTGGAGAGGGATAATGGGACAGCATGTACTGAATCACTTTCGCTCCGGTGATCACAGAGATCATCACACCCAGGAATATGGATGCTAGAAAGTAGGCATCAATCCTTCTTAGCTCTTCGGCAAAGTTGACTCGCGATGCTCTCTTGTGAGGTGAAGAAATAAATTTTAAGCTAATTTTAATAGTATCAAAATTGATATTGGTAGTTGCTTGGATAAGTCGGTCATAAAGCCCTAAAACCAAAGCAAAGGTTCCACCGGATACACCCGGAATGAGATTGGCTATTCCAATTAGAAATCCGTTAAACAGGGCGAAGAAAAATTCTCTAGTTGTAAGTCCGAACATAGGTATAAGTTAAAAAAGGTCGTTTTAAGAACAAGGGAAATCAAAATGCATCAAGCAATTTTGCGATTTTCATCCCATTTCCACACTCGAAGAATATTGATGAATACAGAAAGAGCAGGTAGATGTTTTTCCCGCACATTTTTCTCCACCAGGTCGCAGAAGGCCTCAAAAGTCGCAAAATACTCGGGAGCGTCACAAGTAATTTCTAAGGATCGTAAATCATTGTCAGAGATGGTCTCTTGGATGTGGAGGAATTTGGGTCTACCGATGATTTTGAGGGAGTCGAGTTCGTTGGGGATAGGGATGATGAGTGATAATTGCTGATTTTCTCGGGATAATTCCATGTAGTTTACCTATTATGTCTCTTTAGCTATAAAGGATATTGAGCAATAGGGAGAGCCATGATCAAGGATTTTTTTGGGAATGTTTCCAAAAAAATAACGCTCGAATGGATAATTTTCCCTGGGAAAAGTGAATGATTTCAGAGTCGAAACCCTCTTTCCATGATTCCATAACTCCGAACAGAGCAGAAGAATCAGGGATCAATATAAATCCTGCGAAATTTCTGTTAGCCCCTCCACTGGATAGAGATTCCTTAATTTTTTCTGCTATGCGACCATAAAAAGACTGTGAGTTCTCTCGGCGATCCGACCGTATTCCGTAGGGAGGGTGAAGTGGTAATAGATGCAACGTGCTTTTCTTTTTAGAAAGTGGAATACCTGTTTCGAAAAAATCTTCTTGCTCTATTGTAAGTTCTTGGGAGATTTCTTGGATTTTGCTAAATGCGATTCGATTCGATTGTGCATTGTCACAAGCTAGCGGGTCTCTATCACTTAGGGCAAATGTCAAATTCCCTTCCCCATCGGCAAGGACAGACTCTTTATATGTATTGGATACTACCAAAGACTTGTTTATGAGATAATCCCATTCCTTCTCGACACCCAATAGTCCAATCAATGGATCAGGTTTTGGTCTTAGAATGCCGGGGCAGATTCGGAGCTCTTGCATATAGGCTTCCCATCCCAAGGTTCCGGTTCCACAAAAAGGAATGCTATATTGAATGTTTGATTCTTGGAATTTTTTGCTGATTAGTTTAAGATGCTTTAGTAGGATCGAAGCAGTATCTTCAGCTAATGGATAACTAGCCTTCAATGGAACGCGAAAGCCTCGTCTGTAGATAGGCTCTTCTCGCAAAGCAAGAAATAGATTGGCTTTGTTTTCAATTACAGATATAAGAATTCTTGAATTAACTTGATTGGACTCATTTGGCTGAGAATGATTGGATTCTTTCCAACCTAGATGGTGGCGAATGGAATATTCCAGATCTTTTCCGTCAAGTTTTGGATTTTTACGGATGATGTATTTTAATCTAGGTGATGTTTTTTTTATCCACTCATTTAAAGAAGGATCTATAATTAAATCACCAATGTACTTAGGGTCAAATGTTTCTGTAATCTGAAGAAAAATATCTTTTACCGTGAAAGAACGTATAGAAATCGCCAAGATACTTTGGAGAGAAATTTTATGGATAAGAATTTTTTCGGGGTAGCGAATGATCTTGGGAGTTTTCGTAATTTCTTTTTCAGGTATCCATGGATCGGAAAGGATTTCCAATATTTCTTTCTCTACATATTCACCGAGTCCCGGTGTGAATTCTATGAGTGCTGTGAGGGGTTTTTTCTTGAAAAATGCGATGGTGTTTTTATTCATTATGTGTGGATTTTAACCCGAAGGATTTGGGAGAGTTGGTCTTGGAGTTCTTTGGGGTAGAGTAGGGTGCATGCAGAAGTGCATCTTGTAAGGGCATGAAAGTAATCATCGAATCGGGCGCTATCATTGAAATCTTCAATTCCCACGACTATTGTGTAGGCGGCTTCTCTTCCCTGGAATTGATCCAAGTTACTGATGGAGACCAATTCTTCCGGTTCCTTACCATCCATGGTAGGAGTATGTTTTAGATCTTCATAGGGAGCTATGAAATGACTTCTAAATTGTCTGTCACTGTTGTGATTCAATATGTCTTCTGTTAGTTTATCATTCAAGGAAAGAATCACAATGTCGGAGCGATCAATTCCGAGATCTCTTACACCATATAGAATTGCCCATTCCATTTTTTGAAAGAATTCCTCTGGGCTCTCGAAATAGGCGAAGTGGATACCTGTAATGTCGGGTAGTTTGCTCGGCTCATATTCTCGTCTTCCCAGAATGCAGGCATGTTCAAAAACTCTTTTAGGAGTTCGTATATTCTTTTTCCAGACTACTTCCAGTGGGTAATATTTTCTTAGATAATCAAGCCCTTCTCGAAATTTTGGGTTTTTTAGAGATGCATTCCAATCTCCTAGCACTAGCCAGTCACCATTTTCCCATTTATTTTTTAGAAGCTCTTTGTGTTTTTCCAGAAAATCAATAGTTAAATAATGCTCGGAAGAATCCAGTATTATATAATCATAGTTATATCTTAGATCAATTATAGTTTCCGGTGTGGCAAAATCCACAGAAAACCAACGCACAAGATTGGCTAAAACCTTTGCTGTGATTGGGCTCGATGTAACAAAAAGTGTTGTTTTGTGAGCTGTCTCCAGTCGAAATGCATATTCGGTTGCCACAACTGTTTTTCCGGAACCTGCCACTCCCAATACTATGGCATGAGGGATTTCTTTTTGGCTTCGGATGATTTCGAATTGGTCTTTGGTTAGAGATACCAATTGTTCAATTTGAGTCTTTTTCTTGGAGTAAATATCGGTAGCATAATTGAGATTCAATCGAATGATGTTATGCAGTTTCGTGATAGTGGAGTGAGGCAGAGGAGGAAGATTGTCATTTTGAAGTTCCGAAAGAATTTCTTGCATGCTGGTATTCGCATTTTTCAATTTTGACTTTCCGACAAAAAATTCTTTTTCTCTGTCAGTTATAGGGAAATCACCCGGATCATTTTTTAAGAAAAATATACTGGATTGAAAGTATTCTTCGCTTACAATTTCTTCGAAAGAATTGTGGTGGTATAGAAAATCTTTGAGTATTTTCTTGGCGGTTCGAATCTGTTCCACAGGACCTTTGTATGGTTTGTTTTTATGTTCTTCCCAGGATTTTCCTCTGCGGTTGTAAAACTCCCAATTTTTATCTTTGTATCGCCATTTGCCATTTTTAAGTTCAATGCAGAGAATCATTCGGGGCGAGATGACCAAAAAGTCAATCTCACGCATAGGAACATCCGGAGTTGATAACCTAACGGAATAATATACAGTAAATTCTCTTCCTAATTCTTTTTTGAATCTGGCATGGAATACTCTTTCGTTGGAAAGGTCTTTGGTTATCTTGGGGTATTCTTCCGGAAATATCATATTGGTTGGGTATAGTCCATTTTTTTCATTTGTTTTTGATTGACAATTGGAAATTTGCCCTGAAATATGACTCATGCAATCACGAAAGGGATTTTCCTTTATTATTATTTCTGTTTTATTTTTCTTTCTCCAATGTGCCGCAGGTAATATCTGGCTTACTATCAACCCGGATAGATCCGGACAGTTGCAATTTATTAAGAAAGAATATAAAGATAAAAGAACCGCCAAGCTCTCCTTCATCAAAGGTGGTAAGCCACAAGAAACAGAATTTTCCATCACTTCCATGGATATGCCATTTCAGCATTTGGATGATTTGGAGATGGAAGGTGCGAGTTTTATTTTTTACCATCCGGAGCCCGGTAAACCGAATCATTACTGCCTCCTTTTGAGCTTGGACACATCTTCAAGTTCTCCCTGGTTCACTTATTTTGGAATAACAAATATTAGTGTGACAAAATTTCAAAAAGAAATGAACAATCGAGATGATCTGGCTCGGTTTAATAATCTAACAGACTATATGGTATGGGAGATTAAAATGCCGGGACGCATTGTTTCGGTAAAAGATTTTGAACCATTAGGCCCGGAGTGGTGGATCTCGAATCACAATAATAGCAAGGCTGTTTTGAAAATTCCGGCAAAAGACATCATTAATTCCAGAAGAAAACTCTCTACCTACGAAATTTGTTCCCTTATGTGACATAAGTGAATTTAGGAAGAAGATAAAGTGTAAAGTTTTATCAGAATATCTCGATTCTTATTCCAGGTAAGGAATAATGAATCCAATATTATTAGAATCCAAAAATCTCCTCGAGACCAAAAATCTATACAATCAGAATGTGATGGAGCAATCTTGGAATCCCAGAAAGATTGAATCTCCATTCTTGCAAATGATTCAAAATTTGGATTCCTCCTCCGAAAAAATTGAAATTCCTGCATCCAATTCATCTCCGGGAACGGGATTCAGTTTCGGCAGTTCTGCTGAATGGAAACCGATTGGTTCGGAAGACACCGGCTTTCAGCCACTCAATCGAGAAATTGAAAAGCTAGATTCAGACGACAATTTTCAAGATTCAATCCAAAAGCAAGATAATTCCCAAGAAGAAATTTCTCAAAAAAACATCGATGAGAACGAAGAAGAAATCGAAGAGGAAGAAGATACTTCCCCAAAAAATCTAAGTGAAAAATTGAATATCTTTTCCATTTTTTCTTCTATCGGTGATGCTATTTCCAATAGATCGGAAAAATCCAAAACTGTGGATTCTATGGAAGGAAAAAATATCAGTAAAGAGAATTCTCCCAATAACAATATAAATCTAAAAAAACAAGAAACAGTTCTTGAAAATAAATCCAAAGCAGATCTGGAAAAATTCGAAAAGAAAGTTCTCACATCCCAAGACATCTGGGAGAAATTAGTTGATAAATCCGACAAAAAGAGTAATACTTCAAAAGAAGAATTAGTCGATTCTCAAAACTCCAAAACCAATCAAAAAAAAGAAATTAAAGTCGTAAAATCCGAAACGCAAGAGTCCCAAAAAATTACCGAAGATAAAAAAGTCTCACTTGATGAGAATGCTTTCAAGAAAAAAGAAATTTCCGAATCTGATAAAAAAGAAGTTTCTATTAATAATAAAAACGGTAGAACTTCCGGTTTGGAAAATTCAGAAAAAAATGAATCCATAAAACAAACGGATAAGTCGGATTCCGGTAATGCGAAATCCGATATCCAGGACAATGCTTCCGTTAAGAAATTCCTGGAAAGAGATGAAAGAGCCGAAATCCGAAGAGAAGTATCCAAATGGGATATCCAAAAAGAAAAAGTCCGTCAGGAATTGAAAAACGGATCTGAATCTACTCAGACCTCTTCGGCTAACAAAGAAGCAGTATCCAGTATCAACAATTCTTCCTCATCCCAATCCTTTGATTCGGGAAAGGAGCAACATAGCAACGCTATGCGAAATGAATTTATTAATAGCCTAAGTTCCAAGACAAAAACCTCGGAAGCAGCACCATCCTCCAGTCTTACGAAAGAAGAAATGAAAGCCAATTTCGAGAAGTTGGTTCAGACAGCTAAAATCCAAATCATCAACCAAGGAAAGAGTCAGGCTGAAATTCACATGAATCCCAAAGATCTGGGAAGAATGATCTTAAAGATTACCGTGAACCAAGATAAGGTGGAAGGGAAAATCATGGTGGATTCCGAGATTGTCAAGTCGGCAATCCAAGCGGATCTTTCTCAATTGAAAGAGGATCTGAAGGGGCAGGGTTTGATATTGGAATCTTTGCAGATTGATGTGGATCTAGATCATGATCATGACCTGGCACAGAAGAGGGAAGGTTACGCCTGGGAGAAAGGCAGAAATAAGGAATCGGAGTTGGATCAAAATCAAGAAGCGAATCAAAACAAAACATATACAAGAGAAAATTCGCTACTTGATGTAGTTGCTTAAAAAAGAGAGATAGAAAATGCCAGAAATCAATGCCAGCACCAAAACCAAATATTTAGAGCAGGACAAAAGCTTTAATATTCAGAGACATCTAAACCAGTTAGAGAAAGAAGAAAAAAGTGGACTGAAGGGAATTGAAGTTCGAGACAAAGTTAAAGAATTGGGAAAAGACGATTTTTTGAAAATTCTACTAACGCAACTCTCTCAACAAGACCCTACCAATCCGATGAAGGATCAAGAGTTCATCGCCCAGATGGCTCAGTTTTCCAGTCTCGAGCAGATGAATAATATTTCTTCGGGAATATCTCGAATGGAATCCAAGCAATCCTACTCAATAGTTGGCAAACTTGTATCCGGTCCGGATCTTGTTACCGGTGACGATGTTGTGGGAATTGCCGGAGCCATCTTCTTTGATGGAGAAGGTAAAACCTATGCTAGAGTAAATGGTAGATCGATCGATGTGTCCAAGATCAATTTAATTTCTGATCCGAATATCATGAATGAAGAACAGAGCGCTGAAAAGGTTATGGAGCCCAGTACTGCAACTCAGCCAAAGATGCAGGCACAACCCCAGTCAGAGTTACAATCGCAACCTCAGACTCAGTCTCAGAGTATAGATAAAATTCCTGGATTAAATAATCCGGCTGTACAATCTGCCCCAACAAATTCAATGCCCGGATATTCATCAGGTTCAATAGAAGAAAACATTCCCGGTTATAAACCGACTAACACGAGAATCGCTCCCGGATTAAAAAATAATCCGTATGAGGATCAAGTAATTATTAAAAATGACGAAAGGTAAATTAAGAGGGTATAGATTATGATGAGATCGCTTTATTCCGGTGTGTCTGGATTAAAAAATCACCAAGTAAGAATGGATGTTATTGGTAACAACATTTCCAATGTAAACACACATGGATTCAAAACAGAGCGTGTAACATTTCAAGATATGATATCTCAAGAGATATCGGGTGCCTCTGAACCCAAAGACAACATTGGTGGTATCAACCCCAAGCAAGTAGGTCTCGGTTCTTTGATTGCGGCAATTGACAAGATCATGACGCAAGGATCCTTACAGACTACCGGTAAGAATACCGATGTTGCCATATCGGGTGAAGGTTTCTTCATCGTAAAAAATGGAGAGAAAGAATTCTATACCAGAGCCGGGGCTTTCAATGTGGATAAAAACGGATACTATGTAAATCCCGCCACCGGTGTAAAAGTCCAAGGTTGGAATGCGAGACGAGACGAAGATGGCAATCGTTTCATCAACACTGCATCTACCCCTGAAGATATTATCATTCCTCTATACTCCAAAGAACCTGCAAAGGCGACAACTAAAGTGGATTTTCAATCCAATCTAAATGCTGCCGCACAAATTGTTCCACCCGATGCTACGGAAGAAGAAATTCAGAAATTCATCAATGACCCGGATCCCAATAAAAGGAGAGGTCATCTCACTTCTATTAAGGTATATGATGACCAGGGAAATGCTCGGAATTTGGAAGTGAAACTTTGGAAGATTCGAGAAAATACTTGGAAAGCAAGATTCGACATGACCGATGCAAGCCAAGTTTCCGTTGATGTAAAAGGAACCGGTGGAGAGAATACGCAACTACCCGGCAACATTGAATTGGAATTGGGATTCAGCCCGGATGGAAAAATAGTTTCCGTATCCGATGGTGTTGATTCCAAAACTACGGGCAACTTGAACGCGGACATATCATTTCGTATTGATGGCAATCCAACAGCTCAGACATTTTCCATGAACTTTGGTGATGCGGGACTTGTAAATGGAGTGACTCAATTCTCCAGTGATTTTACCACCAAGGCGGTAAAACAAGATGGATATACAATGGGTTATATGGAAGCGTTCTCGATTGATGACACGGGAACTATCACCGGAGTTTTCTCCAATGGAATCAGACAACCACTCGCCACTTTAGCAATGGCAACATTTACCAACCCGGCAGGACTTAACAAAGCAGGGGATACAATGTTTAGCTACTCGATGAACTCCGGAGAAGCTAATATCGGAGAAGCAGGTGTTGCCGGAAAAGGTAAGATCAATGCAGGGCTTTTGGAAATGTCAAATGTGGATCTGTCCGATCAGTTCACAGATATGATTGTGACCCAGAGAGGATTCCAAGCGAATTCCCGAACTATTGTGACATCTGACCAGATGATCCAAGAAGTTTTAGGTCTCAAGAGGTAAAATTAACTTGAACTATCCAACACTTTTAGTTTGATGGAAGTGTTGGACTTACGTAAAAAATTATTTCTATCCCTGATAATTCTATTGGGGATACTCATATCAGCCCATTATTTTTATAACTCCGGTTTCATAACCAATCCCAATTCCCAATCAAAAGATTTAACTCCATTCCTGGCGCCTTCTGCTTCGAAAAAAGTCGAAATGAATTTCATTCCGGTAATCAGTTTTTATCCAATTCAAGTATCTCAAGATAACATGAAGCCTCTGGCAAAAGGGATTCAAAATATTTGGATATCCTGGATTCAGCAAAGTCCTTCCGTAGTTCTTATTAAAAATTCGGAAGAAATCAATTCAAAATCTTCGTCAACCGATCTTCCGAATTTTACAGCTTTTCATATGAAAAAAATTTCCAGAAGGTTGGGGACAGATTTTATTTATTCAGCAAGAATTTTCAATAAAGACGGAAAAGTTTTCTTGCAACCATTGATTTATGATTCCAAGGAAAACACAATTTTGGGT
>JAFIGA010000209.1 GCA_020831715.1 Leptospira sp.
TCCCCTGCTCTACTCTCCGCCTCATAGCCTCCCATATCGGCATAGACCTCTTCCAATTCACTGACTCGGATTCCTTCTTCATCAGTCATTTCTTCCTTGGAATAGAGCTCGTCTCTTTCCTTATGAACCTTCCAGAATGCGGGGTCTCCCATGAGGACTGCATTCAAAACTGTCTCGTTTTCGTATTCGTAATGATCTTGTTTTAGATAACCTAGAATCTTGCCGGTGTCTATAGCGACAGCACCTGAACTTGGTTGTTCGATTCCGGCAAGAATTTTCATGAAAGTGGACTTGCCCGAGCCATTTGCCCCAATCAGTCCATAACGACAGCCTGGTTTAAACTGGATGGAAACCCCGTCAAAAAGGGTTTTCTTCCCATAATTCATTGTAATTCCGGTTGCACTAATCATATGGACATTTTCCTAAACTTGCCTCTCCTGCCAAATGCTTTATAAAGCAAATGCTCAAAATCACCGAAATAAATAGTATGAAGCTCTTCCTATTATTTTTCCTGATTTTGGTCGGGAAAAATACAGCATTACTTTCCAACAATACTACCTTCATTTTGGAAGGACAATTGATCAACTCCGGACTTATGGTTCGGTCAAATTCCGGAATTGTAGAATTCACATCCCATAGTTTTGGAAAGGAATTCGCCAAAGCGAGTACAAATAAAATTCGTATCCTCTGTGCGAAGGCAGGAAATAAATGCAAACCACTCCGTTATGATACAGAACCATTCACCAATGATCCCAATGTTGCAGATTGGACATTAAAATCCATACCTACCTATGTGACTAAAGGAGAGTTCGCTTTCAATCCCCAAGTTGCTCCTGATGGGAACCGTATGTTTTGGACAACTCTGGTAACGAAAGGGGGGAATCGAAGAAGCACACAAAAAATTTGGACAACGGAAAAGGACGAATACGGATTCTGGAAACAAGGTTGGGAGATGGAGAGTCCCTTAAATAATAATATGCCATCTGCTGTTATATCAGCGTTACCCGGTGGAAATGAACTTTTTGTATTCGGAAATTTTGGTGAAGACGAGCTTATAACCAATCTTAGGCAAGATATGGAAAAAAAATCTCAGGAAGTTTCGGCTAAATCCAAAGATAGAAAAGAATTCGATTATAAAATGAATCAATTGAAATTGGAATATAAAAGAAAATCCGAGATCATTTTCAATCGTTCTCCACTATACAAAAGTAAAAGAACCAAAACATATTGGAGTGCACCGGAACCCATCAACTTTCCCAGCTTTTACAATACTTATAAAAAACCCTCCAATCCGAATCAACAGGTATTTGGTGGATCGACTCTTTCCTCTTCCGGTAAAATTCTAATATTCAGTGCCCAACAAAAATCCAATTATGGAAAGCTGGATCTTTATGTTAGCTTCATGGATGGAAAAGGTGAATTCGGTGAAGCAATTAATATTGGACCTCAGCTGAATACTGTAGAAGAAGAAATGGCACCCTTCTTAGCACCGGATGATAGAACTCTATACTTTTCTTCCAGCGGATTTGGTCAGAATAACGAATTGAGTATCTATGTTACAAAAAGAATCGGAGATGGCTGGACCAATTGGAGCACACCTAGAGAAATTAGTTCCAAACTCCGAAATGTAAATTTCTTCTCTATACCTGCAAGTTCTGATTGGGCTTATGTATCCAGAGAAGGCGAATTATTCATGGCAAAAATTCCCGCAGACTATAGACCGGAAAATGTTGCAGTCATTCAAGGAAAGGTTGTGGATTCGGATGGAAAACCATTGGAAGCGAACTTACAATATGAATCTCTAAGCAAGAAGAAGATTCTTGGGAAAGGTGTATCCGATCCGGCTACCGGAATGTTTTCTTTGGTTCTACCCTTTGGTGATAACTATGGATTCTACGCCGAAAAGGAAGGATACCTTCCTATGTCGGTCAATAAAAATCTATCTGATAAGGATTCGATGTCCGAGGAAGGAATTCGAAAAGAAATCATACTCACATTACCCAAGATACAAAAAGGCACAGAGCTAACATTGAATAATTTATTTTTTGAGACAGGTTCTTCTGACCTTACGGACGAGTCTGAACCTGAATTGATGAGAATTGTGGAGATATTGAAATCCAATCCAAATCTAAAAATCAATCTAGAGGGTCACACGGATGATGTGGGAGGCGATGATACCAATTTGAAATTAAGTCAGGCAAGAGCCAATTCTGTAAAGAAATTCCTTGTCGAACAAGGCAAAATCCCGGAAGATAGGATTACAACCAAAGGATGGGGCAGTAAGAAACCTATTGCAAAAAATGATTCCAATGAAAACAGATCGAAAAACAGAAGAGTTGTGTTTATCATTAACTGATAGGATAAAGATATGAAATTCAACACTCCTAAAATAGACCCAAAAAAAGCATTAGGTTCTCTCGATGGCTTAGCCAATAAAGTTCCCGATGATATTGCCAAGCTTATAAAAAAAATTGCCATTTCTCTTTTTGTTTTTTTTCTAATCATTGCCGCCTACTACGGTTGGACAGCGGGATATGGTGACAATAGCACTGAAGGACTTAAATTAGCCGAAGATACAAAATCACTATTCAAAGCCGATATTGAAAAAGAATACAACCGCAAGAGAAAAAATATCAGACTCTCGGATGTTGAGTTGGATATCTCGAGAAGAGTAGATGAGAGAATGATTCGAGATGAGGTGAGCAGATCGAATGAAAATTCCGGAAATCGAATCATTGCCCCAAATGATAAATTATTGACAGATGATTCAACTCTCTATGAACAAAGATCCGATTCGTCCCTTCCTTCAGTTCTTACACCCAAACAAGAAAACCTAACTGAAACAATACCGGGAAGAGACGAATCTTCCGATACAACTGCCGGACAAAAAGTTCTAGATCGAGAAGATAAATTGAAACGATTGGATGACCTCGAAAAAGCAATTGAGAAATCGGGAGACACAACACGTCGATTGGAAAAAACCCTCGATAAATTGGAAAATTTGGAAAAACGAACATTGGTAAAACCACAATGAAACCAATTTTTGTAATCCTTACGTGCATACTAGCATTCCATAGTGTATATTCTCAAGACCAAGAAACTATCTATCTCCCCTTCCCCGATCTTCCTCAAGAGATTTTGAACCCTGATGTAAAACCGGATATAATTCCACAATCCAATGATCAAGTTAACACCATTAAGGAAACTAATTCCAAAAAAATATCCAATGCAAGAAAGCAAACTTCTTCAAATAAACAAAACAATTCAATTAAGCAAAAAACTACAAAAAAACTAAATAATAAAACAAAAAACAATATTGAAAATAATGAAGAACCAATCATTCCCATAGATACTTCTGAAAAAATCAAGAATACCTCTCCTGAAAAAAATTCTGAAATGTCAATTGTAACAGCAGAAGATAGGGAAAAATTCCAAAAATCTATGGAAGAAATTCGTCGTAGTGAAAGAAATGATCCGGAAAACAGCATTGAAAAATACAAAAAACTAATCACCCAATACAGCCAACCGGAACTTCGATCTAAAGTTCTCATAAGCATTGCCTGGAATTATTTTCACAGGGAAAAGAATTTGGAGTGCCTGGACACCCTATTGCAGATTCTGGAAAATGAGGATTTTATTCATTCCGCAGAATACCCAACAGCTATCTATCTCGCCGCAAGAGTCCATGATAGACCATGGGTGGGTCAAAATAAGAACTTTACATCTCGCTACCATGAAATCTTCCAAAAAAATATCCTTGCCGGCAGAGAAAATTTCCAAAACAGCCACTACCGAAGTTTAATAGAAAAAAACTAATTTTCTTTTTTAATTGACAAAACTAGGGTCATATGAAACATGGTGTCATATGCAACTTTGTTGCATTTAATCAAAGAATATGAGGTTTCTATGAATTCAATCAAACAAATATTGGCAATCGCTAGCGTTGGTATGCTACTGATCAATTGCCCCAAAAGCAAAGACAATGACGATGATCTCCTACTGGGATTGGCGCTACTCAGCCAACAGGGTGGTCCTGTTTTCACTCCTACTACTCCTGCATTTACACTTGCAGATGGAGAATCTGCTTTCTATAGCGCAGGCCCATGGGGTGAATCTTCTGAAAAGTTTACTATTCCCGCTTTCGCGAGAGAAACTGCAGTGGATCTAGAAATATCATTCACGAATACTGATGGTTATGTTAAATTATTTTTTAATGTAGAAAATAATCTATTGAATGGTGGTGGAACTCAGGGTGAAACACAAAAAATTCACTACACTCAAGTTGGATTTAGTGCTGTTGAAGGATATGTTGGAAATGCAATTAGACCTATTAGAAATGGAACTCTAAATACGCTTGGTGTGACTACTGATCAAGCTGTAACTAGAAAATATTGCTTTGAAACTCATCGAGAAATCGAAGGTGGAGCAAATTGTGGATGGCCTGGTGGACCTGCCTGTAGTGGGACTCCTGATGGATCTGATACAGTCGGAAATAGGCCCGGTCCTACTGATCTTACACTTAGTGCGAATGAGAATACAAGACAATTCAGAAAAGTTGAAGTACACCATATTGGTTGGGCAAAGGCTTGTAATGATTTAACAACAGCAGATCGAGGAAGTTACGCTTGGGAAAGAAAAGGAGATGCTGACTCGACTAATTCTGCAGCTTATCCAGGAACTTTGGTAGAACTATCTCGTTGGGCGAATGGGAAAGGTGTGGGATATATTTCGAAAAATGCAATTGTAAAGATTACTCCTTACAAACAAAAATTTGCTACTGCAGGTTCATTTAGATAAAAAAGATATTACAAATATAAACTGAACAACTCTACCCAGCCCGGATTCATCCCTGGGCTTTTTTTGTTTAGTGCCCATTCAAACTCAAATTCCTTAAACACCACCGACTATTCCATAAGAAATCCTTCCACACCAATCCCTTAAATCCTCTTCATCACCTGAAGTCTTTTCTTATTAAAATTCATGGGGATTTTGGGGATTCCCGCCCTTATGTCCCCCCGGATGGAGGTGGAAATTGGTCTA
>JAFIGA010000069.1 GCA_020831715.1 Leptospira sp.
TTGATCTGGGGATATGAAACCAACTGGGGATCTTTTGCCCAATTCTGTAAAGTACAAGACCACCAATGTCTACCCAAACCCAAACACTTAAGCTGGGAAGAATCCGCAGCTTATATGTTAGTTGGTGCAACTGCTTATAGAATGCTCCACCATTGGAAGCCAAATGATGTCCAAAAAGATGATGTCGTCCTTATCTGGGGTGGTGCCGGTGGATTGGGCGCTATGGCTATTCAAATTGTAAAAGCCGCAGGTGGAATTCCCATCGCTGTTGTTAGCTCTGATGACAAGATTGAATTCTGTAAGAATTTGGGAGCGGCAGGTGTGATCAATCGAAATAACTTCAAGCATTGGGGAGCCCTAACCAGCGATATCAACAAGCCGGAAGAATTTGGCAAATGGACAAAGTCCGCTCGTGAATTCGGAAAAGCAATCTGGGAAATAGCCGGTAAAGGAAAAAATCCTCAGATCGTGTTCGAGCACCCAGGCGAGTCTACCGTTCCCACTTCCGCCTTTGTTTGTGAGACAGGTGGAATGGTTGTTATTTGTGCCGGAACTACCGGTTTCAATGCAACTGTAGACCTTCGTTATCTCTGGATGAGACAGAAGCGCTTCCAGGGTTCCCATTTTGCCAATGACGACAACTGCAAGGGCTTCAATGATCTTGTAATTGACAAAAAGGTAGATCCTTGTCTTGCGAAGACTTTTCAGTATGACGAAACAGGTGCTTGCCACCAAATGATGAAAGAGAATAAGCACCCATCGGGCAATATGTCCATTCTTGTGGGAGCAAAAAATCCAGGCGAAGGCAAATCCGCCTAAACCCTACAATCATTCTTATCTGACACCCATTTAATTCCATTAGGTGTCAGATAAGAAGATATTTTTATTGACCGGAAAAGAATTAAATTTATAAAATTCAATCAATCCACCTCCTAAACTCTGTGTCTCCGTGGTGAACCCAATCAAACTATGAAAGCAATCATCCTACCTGAATTCGGAAAAAAAAATCTCCAACTAACAACCATTCCTGATCCTAAGAAGCCGGGAGCCGGAGAAGTCCTCATCCAATACAAAGCCGCTTCCCTAAACTACCGCGATACTCTGGTTATCGCAGGCAAATACAATCCCAAATTCCCCCGCCCCATCATCCCTTGCAGTGATGGCGCCGGTATTGTTTTAGAGGTAGGCTCAGATGTGACTGAGTTTCGTCCGGGGGACAGAGTCATGTCTACATTTGCCCCCTATTGGATAGATGGGAATGCTGAAAATTGGGAACTTCGAACCACATTGGGTGCACCCCTTCCCGGCACCTTACGTGAATATGCGACCCTACCGGCAAGCGGTCTCGTTCACAGACCGGACTACCTAAGTGATATTGAGGCGGCTACCCTGCGCTGTGCGGCGGTGACTGCTTGGTCATCCTTGGTTCGATTGGGTGGTATAAAATCAGGGGATTGGGTGGTCGTCCAAGGGACAGGAGGGGTATCGCTATTTGCCTTGCAAATTGCCAAAATGCACGGGGCAAAAGTCATCCTCACCACAAGTGACTCGGCAAAACAAAGCAAAGCCCTGAAAATGGGTGCCGACGAAATCATCAATTACAAGGAAACACCTTCTTGGGGGAAAAGAGTTCGCGAAATTACCAACAAACGAGGAGCCGACCATATCATCGAAGTGGGTGGAGCGGGAACTCTACAAGAGTCCGTGAAGGCGGTTCGTTCTTTTGGAAACATCCACCTAATCGGTGTTCTGGGAGGAGGACAGGGAGAATTCGAATTCTTGCCTGTTGTCATGAACCAAGTTCGCATGCAAGGTGTGGTCGTAGGCCCAAGGAATAGTTTTATCGAGATGAACCGAGCTTTTGCGGCCCATGAAACTCGTCCTGTAGTAGACAAAGTATTTTCTTGGAATGACTTCCGCGAGTCGCTGGACTATCTCAAGTCGGGTAGCCACTTCGGTAAAGTTGTAGTTCGTCTGGATTAGGTAAGAAATTATCACCGCAGAGGCACGGAGGCTAAGAGAAGAATTCAGGAGAATGGGCATTTGCCCATTGGGGGGTGCCAGGCAATTTGGGAAGCGCCTGGCATAGGGGTGCTCACATACGTTCGCAGAAGATTTTAACAACAGAAGTAACGGAATGAATGGCGTTGCCATTCAAAAACGGAAGAAGAATAAGATGTTTTCACACGAAGGCACAGAGCCCACGAAGAAGAATTCGGGGGATTCCCGCCCTCTGTCCCACCCGGATTGAAGAGGATTGGGATGGATGATTGTCTTAGCGAGAAAGTTGATGTTGTTTAGGGGAGAGTTGAAAACTTTAAAGCAGAATAAAATATATAGAACATTCTATATAATTATCAATTTACCTATCAAATCAACACAACCGGCTCTGTCGTTACAATCCGCTTCCACCAAAATCCCTAAAATCCTCTTAATCCCTCGCCAACTCTTTCCATAATTTTGCTTTTTCTTCCAACTCGGACTCGAAGGCTGAAATGGGGATCAAGGATCTATATTCTTCCAGCCATTCCAAAATTTCCTGGGGCGAAAGCTTGCTAGATCTTTCTAATGATTCCTTGGAAAATATTTGGAGTGCCTTCATCGCTTCCTCTTTTTTTGTAAGTCTAACAGAGCTTTGACATCTTCTATGTCTTGGACTCTTTTGGTTTTGGACTTCAAATTGATAAGTCCTTCAAAGTCAATGACAGGCATATTTCCAAAATCAGAAGGTATTTGCACCACTGAAAAATTTCCAATGTCTTCGGTAATCAACACATCCAAAATATCTCGCTTTCTCTCGCTATGATAAAAATTCCATGCAATCAGGTTTTTTTCTCGAATTAAGTTTTCTCGATTGCTGGCAACCATACTTGCAGTGATAGGTAGAGAAGAGACCATCCCGATAGATTGAAGTGCAGATTCCATTTTCATTAAATTGGATTCGGTTAACTCAGTAATTATATCCAAATCCAATGTCCCTCGTACAGCTCCATGCAAGGCAACAGCATAGCCCCCTACAATGGCAAATGGAATGCCCTCTTTTTCAAATAGATTTCGAATCCTTGATAAAAACATGAACTAATTGTATGATGGAATCTGATTTCCATATGTCAATTCAGTATTTTTCAAGAATGCTCACTGAGAAAGAAGAAAATAACAACCACAGCACCAATTGCTTTGCAATGTAGTGCTGGGCAGGCGGAAGATACGGAGTGAATGGCGTTGCCATTCAAAACGGAAATCTCTATGCTATCCATACTGGTAATCCGTTTTGCGAAAAATCTTTCCGTTGGGTAGCATTCCTCAGATTGGTTTTCTTGATTGGACAATTGGAAAAATTAATTATGTTAGTACTTTCGCGGAGTAGTTCGCTTTCGAAGACTTTGGCGCTTCCCAATTGGCCACCGGGCTGAGAAAGTGAACTACGTAGCTTCCGTGTCGCCGAAGGCGCTCCTGCCTGCCCAGCATCCACTTCCGAAGGAATGGTGCTGTGGTTACTTCCGTTGTTATACTTTATCCACTTTTCGTTTTTTAAAAAAATTCTGTAAAATCTTCCATTTTCGATACATCCACTTTTAGAGGGAAAATCCTCTAAGGAAAAATCATGAAGCTAGTATCCCTAAAGAATTATCTGGTGTTTAAGTATGTTTTCACCCAAGAACCCAAGTTACTCATTTCGTTACTGAATGCGGTGTTGTTCCCTAATAGTGAGAATAGTGTGCAAAGTATCACAATCACGAATCCTGAAATATATCCGGAGATGATTCGCAACAAAAAGTCAATCCTGGATATTCGTGCAGAAGACGCTCAAAAGAGACAATTCCATGTCGAGGTTCAAGTGGGCTACCAAGCCCTCTTTATCAAACGTTCCATCTACTACTTGGCATCAATCATTAAAAACCAGCTAAAAGAATCGGTGGTTCACAGCCTTCTCCAACCGGTTTATCAGATTAATATTTTGGATTTTGACCTTTTCCCTACAGATCGCTATATAAATCGGTTTCGCTTGAGAGAAGATTCCGAGCCAAATATTGCCTTGACAGATGAATTGCAAATGGTATATTTAGAATTACCGAAGTTTCATAAAACTATCCAAGAGGTTCAGACCAATCTTGACCTCTGGTTTTACTTATTTAAAAATACAGATAAGATGGGAGAAGAAGAGATGGCTAAGATTGTTCACATTGAACCGGATATGGCGGATTGCTTTCGAATATTAGAACTCTATTCCTCTGACCCCGAGAAGAGAAAGCAATTGGAAGATAGGATGAATGCCGATCGTGACTTTGCTTACGAGATGGCTGCACAATATGGGAAAGGAAAGAGAGAAGGAAAAGAAGAAGGTAAATTGGAAGGTGAGAGCAAGGGAGCTTACAAGAAATCAATCGATACAGCCCGACGTCTTCGAGAGGAAGGTATGGACTTTGAATTCATATCCCGTATCTCTGGACTCTCTGAAGAGCAATTGAAATCGGAAGAAATTATATAGAACGGTCTATATAATGATCACTGAGAGCTCATCGATCACACTGTCCGTTACTATCTTTCCATAATTTTGCTTTTTCTTCCAACTCGGATTCGTAGGCTGAAATGGATCGCGGATGGACACGGATTTATGCGGATAGGAAAAACAAGAGTTTCTCACAAATATTTATTTGAAATCAAATATTTTAATTCCCAATTTATTGAATTCAGATATAAACTTTTTGTCAAAGGTCGCTATGGGAATTGATAATTCTTTCCCTGCTTGCGCCAAAATTGCATCCCCATAATCCTTAACTTTTTCCGGCCAAATCTCCAAAACTGCATAGATAGAAAAACTTTCTAGAATAGTTACTCCGGGATTTTCAGATAAATCAGTTATAATCTCTTTTATGGTAACATCTTTTAAATTATAAATAGATTGAAGCACAAATACTACTTCTGAAATTGTATGGGGGATAATCATTGCTTGGTATTTAAGATCAGCAACATCATTCCAAAATTTTACCATTTTCTTATGTTGAGACTCGTCTCTTTCTATCAGAAAAGATAGTATGCAATTTGTATCGACTAATACCGAATTCATCTGAACTTTTCACTTCTACTTTTCCATGCGGAATGAATATCATGTTTCGAATTTTTATTAGCGGATCTAAGAATTCCTTGGTGCTTTAAAAAAGGCTTTTTTGAATTGAATACCTGTATTCCGGAACTAGTGACATGCCATTCTAAAACATGATTTTCTTCAAGATGAAGATGATTGCGTATTTCTTTAGGTATGGTCACTTGGAACTTAGATGTGATTTTTGATTGAACCTTCATTTCCTTACAATAAAATAATTAGTAAGGAAAGTCAATAGGAATATTTTTCGTAATTACCGGATGTATTTTTTTGAGAAGAAAAGGATCGCGGATGGACACGGATTTACGCGGATAAGAAAACAGAGTTTCTCATACAAAGCCGCAAAGGTCACTAAGAATGAAGAAGTTTTCAGGGGATTCCCGCCCTAATCCCCCACCCGGATGGAAGAGGATGGAGGTGGATGATTGTCTTAGCGAAAAAGTTGATGTTGTTTAGGGGAGAGTTGAAAACTTAAAAGCAGAATAAAATATATAGAACGTTCTATATAATTATCAATTTACCTATCAAATCAACACAACCGGCTCTGTCGTTACAATCCGCTTCCACCAAAATCCCTGAAATCCTCTTAATCCCTCGCCAACTCTTTTCTTTTTGAATTTTCTTGAAAATGAATTGCATCGCGATTCAAAACGGAAGATTTTTATGTCTTAAGTTTTAGACACAGAAACTTTACCTTTCTCTGATCCTGATTGCTTTTAGCAATCACTCCTTTTGGCAGGCGGAGCCGTAGCCAACTCCCCAGCTTGCACAACACATCGGGCAAGCTCCCCTGAAATCTCTTCTTCCGTTTCGCCGAAGGCGTTTCCGCCTGCCCAGCATCCACTTCCGAAGGAATGGTGCTGTGGTTACTTCCGTTGTTATATCTCC
>JAFIGA010000070.1 GCA_020831715.1 Leptospira sp.
GTAATTCCAAATCAAGATGATTATTTTCTATATACTTTATCGAAAGATAAAAAAACCGGTAACCTACATACTGAAACCAAAAAAATTTATGATCCCAATAGAGAAACACTTCCAATCGTAGAAGGTGGTTATTCAGAAAACCAATTATCTATTCATTTTGATTCCGAAGAAGGAAATAAATATATCTTACATCTAGTTAGAGAATTGGATCATTTTACACGAGATGATTTTGAAGTTTTAAACGCATTTATAGCCCTATCCAAGATTACCATCGATAACACATATCTTTATAAAAAAATGACTGAGCAGAAAAAGATGGAAACCGAGATAGAAATTGCCCGTGAAATTCAACTTGGTTTGTTGCCCAGTAAAGTTCCACAATTTCCGGGATATGAATTTTCCGGGATAATGGATGCAGCTCGAGGTGTGGGAGGGGATTATTATGATTTTGTGATTTCTCCCGATAAAAAGGATGTCGTGATTTGTATAGGGGATGTAAGTGGAAAAGGTGTTGGAGCCGGTATGGTCATGGCAACAGTCCGAACAATCCTTCATTCTCTTGTTCGAAGAAAGCCAACAGCCAAGGAACTCTTAAAGGATATTAATACTTATTTATATTACAATTATAAAGATTCTACAACTCCCCGGTTCATGACCATGATCATTATCAATTGGTCGCCGGAGACCGGTATCTTTCACTTTGCAGGTGCCGGTCATGGAACAATTTTTATAAGTAGAGCTAGAGAGCAATTAATCGAGGAAATAGAAACAAAAGGTATTGTATTGGGAATTCAACCCAAAATTGATTCTAATATATACGAGGGGGAGTTTTCTTTGAATCCCCAAGATAGTATGTTGCTTTATACAGATGGAGTAACTGAGGCAATCAATCCGAAAGGACAACCATTTGATGAAGAAAATCTCAAGATAGTTTATAAAAAATATTTCCATTTAGATGCGAAAGATATTCTTAATTCCATATTTCAAGACATCAATGCTTTTACAGGAAGTCAAGAGCAACATGATGATATTACTATGGTTTGCATTAAAAGGCTATGAACCGGGAAGTAATATTTAACAACTTATTTGAGAGATTAAAAATTTATCATAGCATTATGATCAAATCCCCTGGAATTATTTCTTTTTCAGGAGGCAAAGATTCCATGCTATTGCTGGATTTCTATTCATTTCTCCACAACAGAGGTCTCATTCCCGGTCCGGTTGTATTTCATTTAAGTCATAATATTCGATCCAACCAGCTTGAAGAAAATCAGATACATGAATTCATGTTGTCCCTGAATTATAAGTCTATCTTCGAAAGTAAAAATATTCCGAACTTATCCAAAAGAATATCTAAAAGTTTGGAAGAGACAGGTAGGATCAAAAGGTATCACAGTCTTACCAAAATCGCAAAAAAAAATTTAGGTTATATTGTAACAGGTCACCACACCAAAGATTATTTAGAATCAGTATTTATTCACTGGATTCGAGGTGGTGGAAAAAAATCATTGGAAACTCTTCCCGTTTGGAATGGCTCTATAATGCGCCCTCTTCTATTCCTTCAAGATGAAGAATTGCAGTTTTTATATAATACTTTTAGCGATAAAAAAATATGGGAAGATGAATCCAATCAGAATATTAGCTTTCTTAGAAATAGAATTCGAAAAACTGCCATAGAATTCTTTGAAAAAGAAAAGCTGAATTTCTATAAACTCTATCACTATTTCCATGATCAGTCCTTGGAGGAGATTGAATTAAGAGGAGAGGATTCCGAAATTAATTTTCCGGGATATCTAATCATTCCGGCGTCCACAGTCAATCAAATAAAAACAATAATTGAGTGGAAATCGCTTATGGATCTCCACACTCGTATGTTGCGACTTCATCCAATCAAAAAAGGAAGTTTGGAAGAGAGCTATAGAATGATTCGTTCCGGTAGATCATTTGAATTTAAAACCAAAGAAATATTCCTTTCCAAACAAACCAAAGGTCCGCTTTATTTGATTCCACATAATTCAGCTGTATTGCTTAAAACCAGGGAAATCCACGAAGGGAATGCAACCAAGATTCAATGGAATGGGAAGACTTACCAACTCAAAGAAAGCGAAAGTTGGGGGGAAATATCTCCCGGAGAGAAAATAATAATAAATGGTATCAACCAAGAAATATCAGAAATTTTAAGAATGAACTATATTCCCCCAATAATCAGAAAAAACATTCCCATCATTCGAAAAAACAAAAAAGCAATAAAGATTTTGTTGGAATTATTCCAATAAGAACTAAGCTGTTCTTATATGTCCACAACTGATGAAGAACTTCAATTCGAAAAAGAATTACAAAAAGTATTTTTTTATAAATCTTATAGTGATGCTAAACTTTGGAGCCAAGAGTCATTGTTTCCCGAAGTAGCTTTTTTAGGAAGATCAAACTCAGGTAAATCATCTCTAATCAATTCTCTATTAAATCGAAAGTCTCTGGCGAAAACTTCCAGAACTCCGGGGAAGACAAAGCTAATTAATGTTTTTGCTGTGCCTAATCAATTTTCTTTGGTGGATTTACCGGGATTTGGTTATTCCAAAGCTTCTCATTCTGAACACAAAGCTATGATGAGTATTTTAGAAGACTATCTGAACTACTCCCAGAAAATTTCTCATTTGTTTGTTTTACTTGATTCCAGACGAGATGTTTCCGAGGATGAAACTCAATTTATAAACACAGCGATAAACAAGAATATACCCACAACTCTCATTCGGACAAAATCAGATAAGCTCAATCAAAAAGAGAAGAATAAATCGATCAAAGCTACCAAATCGGCAAATTGTAATTTCATTTATGTTTCTTCGCTAACCAATTCAGGAATGAATGAACTGAGGAATATACTACGCTTGAGTGTAAAGTAACTCACCGGAACTTGTATTCTTTCCTATGGAAAAAGCATTTTTAACTTTTTCTTTTTGAGCATCACTCAAAAATTCAAAATTCTTTTTTGTCTCTTCCTCCATCTTGAGAAGACGTATCTCTTCCTCTACTTTTCTTTTCTCACGAGAAAGCTCCTGCTTCTTCATATCAAGGTTGTCTAAATATTTCTCATCTATATTTTTTAGATTCTTTAGCTCTGATTCTACTTTTTCCAATTTAGCTTCCAAATTGTCTTTTCGGGAAATACGATTGAGTTCATTCATTTTCTCTTGTGAGGATATTTTCTTTTCGTTCGATTCTTTCTCATTTTCTTCATCAATCTGATTATGAGAATTTTTCTTTTCTTTTGTGTAAGGCTCGAATAGAGAACTATTTGAATCCGATTCGCTTTTCTTTTGAGTAACTGCAGTTGTTTCTCCACTGACTGCGACCATTTTTCCATTCGGACGCATTTCATAGTCAATTTTTACACGGATTTCTGCTATATCTGCATTTTCGCGAAATGCTTCATTCTTAAATTCTTGAACATGGGACAATTCATGCGCAACCACATGCAAAATGGAAAAATTCTCAGGAGAACTTTCTAATCTTCCGTGACCTATGTAATGAATGGAACTCATGCTAATTTTCTCTACCTATATTAGAGATCGGAATGATTAAAAAAAAACTAAGTTTTTTTTAAAAAAATATCAAGAAATAAAAAAACCAGCCGAAGCTGGTTCTAATTTTATTTCTTATGTCTAGTTGTGACTAAGCAGACTTAGTTACCAACCGGTTCCCTGGGTCTCACACATCTAACATATTTTCGGTCTGTCTTTTGAAATGCTTTTTCTTCACCAAAATCTTCACGATCGAAACTAACCGCTATAGCAGTCTGACCGTCTAGGTCATCTGCCCTACCCCAACCTGACCAATACCAATTTTCTTGAGTATCAGGAAATAGAAGCAGCATAGCATTTCTGCCTCCGATAGTAAGACGCGATAATTCCACAGGAGAAGGCAATCTCCAACCGGGAGAGCCATTTTCATTATTGAGTGCATTGCAGAATTTAAAAGCTTCACTTTCACCCGGAACAGCAAATCCGGAATTAGCAACCAATTCGAATGGTGCATTTCTGGAATTGCATGCCCAAGTATTATTGGAACAATATGCGAATTGCTGTGCTCCCCAACGAACTATATCATTCGGTGTAAATAGTGAAGGAGTCTGGCGACCGCGACAATCATTTTCTGCTGCTCGATACAATTGACCTGCTGAACATTTCTGAAAATACAGTCCGTTCTGCTGATCCAAAATAGTTCCATCGTTTGCATCGACAAGGTTTCGATTGGAAATAAGACCTGTCAATAGAACAGCCAATTCCTCTTCTCCATAACCGTAAAAGTCTTTTTCTTTCTCAGCTTGACAATTGGCAAGAAAAACAATGGAAGCCAAAACGATGATTGGTTTAATTTTATTTATATATTTCATTCTGTTTCCTCCTTAAAAAATATGATTGAAGTTAACAAACACTTGTCTGTCTTCATCCGATACACCATAGTCAATATAAATAATTGTAGCTTGGTTCCATGGAATTCTAAGTCCAATACCTCTTGAGTGCTTGTAATCTTTGAGATTCATAGTTCTAGTTTCATCCCAAACACGACCGGCATCATAAAAAGGAACCAACTGGAAGTCAAAATGTTGGGAACCGGCATCAATAGATGCGAATTTCCATCTTACTTCTAAGTTGGCATAAGCCATTGCTGGACCGATAAAACGATCTTGTTTGAATCCACGTAGAGTTGTTCTTCCACCTAATCCCGCTTGACCGGTTTCAGTTCCCCAGAATGAATTGTATTCAAAGAAAGGTGCATCTCCGTTGGTTTGAACGGCAGCGGCTCTACCGGCTATTACCAATTTTTCAAAAGTTCTTTTGAATGGACTAACGAAAAATCTTGCGGAAGCATGATTTCTGTTAAATTCGTAATTGGATCCGATAGCTTTGGTAGACTTTTCGTGAGTAGCTTCCAGGAACCATCCACTGTTTGGATCCGGCTCAAAATCTCTTGTATCGTAAACAATACCTGCTCTCAAAGTATTGACATATCCACCTTCCAATCCGATGATTTTTCCGGCTTCAGCGTCTTCAGTAACTTTGGTTCTTCCATTAGGGGTATCTACATCTATGTTAGCAAAAGAAAAATCTGTTTCGCCAAAAAAAGGATCTTTAGCTTGAAATGTTCTTCCATCGTTGGTTCGGATGATCTGTCTAGAAAGTCTAGTTCCACCAACCAAACGAACAGTTCCACCGAAGAAGGAACGTTCAGCGGATAATTGAATATTCGGGTTTTGATTATCATAACGATTGTACATCCTGTCGGTTACGAAATCTGCTTCCCCTGCACCACCCGGTCTACGGTATGCGAGAGCCTTTTCGTAATCATTAAATGTAGCATTCCGAACTATGGGTTGTCTTGGATCATTTCTATCTCTGTATCTCAATGGCTTAAGAGTCTCTTCTCCAATTCCAAAATACAAAAGATTAGGGTTTCTTGAATAAATCAAGTCTCCTCTAACTCTCCACTGAGTATCAAAAATATAAGGTGCATCCAAACTCAACCAATGATAGGGAGCTTGCCTGGTTGTATTGAAATATTGTGCAAAAATTCTATATCTATAAGGGGTGTATTCAAAAAATGGATCTTCCCTGGTCCCATTCTCAAAATATAAAACACGAGCTCCATAACCAATACCAACATTTGGATCGGAGTTCAAAAGAGGCAATCCTGTAAAGTATCCGCCTTCTTTCTTATTCTTCTCATCTCGTTCAGTTAGACGTTTTGACTTTTTTATTTCAAAAGGAAGATCAGGCCTAGGAGGTCTATTGTCTTCTTCTTCCTCGTCTTCTATTGTTTGTGCCAATAGAGTTCCTGTAAGGAAAAGCATCATAAAAAGCAATAAAATGCTTTTAGTGGTAGTTCTTCGGTTCATAGTTTACCTTAATTGTGTAGATTTGAGTTATTTAAATTACTATACCACAATTTATCTACTATTTTTGTCAAATTGATTAAAAAAAAATCACAATTCCACAAATGGTTCTAATTCCATGAGCAATTCATCTTGATTGACCACATCGCCTTCTTTTTTAAGAATTTTTGTCACAGTCCCGGAGAAGCCTGCTTTCAATTGGTTTTCCATTTTCATGGCTTCCAATATGCCTAAAGCCTCACCTTTTTGAAAGCTATCCCCGACGTTTTTGAAAATTTTTAATACTTTCCCAGGCATTGGGCTTTTAATTTCTTTGGAAAGAGAGCTAGCCATTTCCAATACACGTTCTGCTAGTTTTAGATTGTAAGTTCGCCCTCGGTAATGAAGGAATATTTTATTATCTTTGGCTAAGAAATGAAATTGGTTTCCTTCTTCATCCTCACCGACAAGAACCGGTCCGGGTAATATAGAATCGATAGGTTTAGCAATAGATAAAGAGTGCTTCGATTCCAATCCATCCTTATCCCTTACAAAAATTATCGAGTTTCCGACTGAGTTGGCATCAAAAGTAGTTTCTCCTGTATCAAATTGAAAACGCATTACCTACCACCTTCCATACAGAATCTGAATCTTTCTTGAACTGACTTAAATTCATAGCTAAAGCAATTGCTTTAGAGACCTCTTGATTATCTTTTCGAGTCAAATGTTCCCGACCCTCCAGAAAGTGAGTGGACACCAAACCCTTTTCAAAATCTTCTTCTTGAACTAACCTGGAAAGAAAATCAATATTTGTCTTGGGGCCAAACACTATAGTCTCACTCAAAACCTGTGCCATCTTTTTTAAACAAGCATTTCGATTTTCTGCATGAACAATTAACTTACCAATCATAGGATCATAATATATGCTCACATTCGATCCTGTAGTAACTCCTGAATCAAATCGGACTCCTTGACCCGTAGGAACATGCATCCACTCAATTTTTCCGGTAGACGGGAGAAATTCATTTTCCGGATCTTCTGCATAGATACGAACTTCCATAGCATGACCATTTTGAGGGACAGCGTCTAAATCCAACAAAGGCTCCGGAATTGAATTCCCTTCCGCAATCCTAATCTGCAACTCAACCAAATCCAGACCTGTTACCATTTCGGTAATAGGATGTTCTACTTGAAGCCGAGTATTCATTTCAAGAAAATAAAAACTTCCGTCTCCACCTAATATAAACTCTACTGTACCTGCACCAAGATAGGAAATGGAACTTCCACATCTAACAGCCATTTCTGCCATTTTTTCCTTCCATTCTTTGGGAAAATGAGGAGCCGGTGTTTCTTCTAAAACTTTTTGGTGTCTTCTCTGAATGGAACAATCTC
>JAFIGA010000071.1 GCA_020831715.1 Leptospira sp.
GAAGGAATAAGAGGATTTAGTTTAAAGCGAATGGTGTCTAGAAAGTAGGTAGTGTTCATTGATAGGTATATTTTATAATATATAGAATGTTCTCTATATAATCATTTTTCTCCTCTCAATCTTTCAACCCTTCCTTGAACAACATAAACATTCCCACTAAGAAAACCATCCACTTCAATCCTCTTCCATCCGGGTGGGACACAGGGAGGGAATCCCTCGCAATTCTTCTTTTGCGAATGAATGGAGGCACTCCTCAATTCCAAAGCAACTCTCCTGATTTTCTTGTCCTCTAATAACATTGGATAGGTGATATATTGAGTGTAGCAAAAAATTCTTTACAAATTTTCAGATAATCTTGATTGCGACAAAATTGAATCGAAAAAATGTCATTTTTAATAGAAATAAATTGACTTAGAATTTAATGTATAATAGAATTGACCACTGAGGTTCGAATGAAAACAATCAAAAACAAACTATTTTTATTTCTATTAATTCCAGCATTAGCGATACCGCTGATAGCTAAGACATACCCACACCCCGGAGCCGGTGTAAGTGTAACGATTCCTAACGGATGGGATGTCGATGGAGATGAAGATTCATTGCATGCTTCCAGTAAATCAGGTGAAGTTGCTATTTCTTTCGTCATATTGCCTTATGGTTCCGCAGATATGGCAATTAAAGAAGCAAATAAGGAGCTAGGCAAAACTTTTAAAGGTTATAAATCTTCTCAGAAAGCTGAAAAGATTAATTGGAATGGCATGAATGGGTATTACACCGAAGGTGATGGTTCTATTGATGGAATTCCCATGCATGTTGATACAGCAGTTTTGAAGACTCCAAAAGGTAAAGTCGTAATGATTCTTGGAGCAGCGGCAAAGAGATCGTTTAGCAAATATGAAAAACAAATCACATCTATTTTAAAAAGCTTAAAACCTTTAAAATAAATAGTCACCTATTAATAGAATAGGTTGGATAATTCTCTCCAACCTATTCAAACAAATCTTTTATTTCCGGTAATACTTCTCTTGCCTTTAATTCACCATACTCCATGAATTCTTTTCCACGATAGAACTCAAACCATGAAGAATTTTCCAATATTGGATTAATATATACATCAGCATCTTGTGCAGAGTATTTGCCAATGCGATACTGTAAGGAGTATAAGCTATTTACAATTATATCCAGAATGGATGGATTGCCTGCATTTGCCTTAACGGCTATTTGTGATGATGGCATGGAATTTACAGCTACAATTCGATTTACTCCTTCTTTGGTGAGTGCTGAGACGGGAAGTGGATTGACAATTCCACCATCGACAAATACTCTTCCGTCATCCTTGGGTATTGGTGAAAATACCCCCGGAATTGCCGAAGATGCAAGAATTGCCTCTACCAAATTTCCGCTACTTAATTCTATTTCTGTTCTTGTGGTTATATCGCAGGTTATTAACTTGAGTGGTATCTTTAAATCTTTAAATTCCAATCCAGAGAGATGTTTATCCAATAGGCTCTTAATGTTTTTTCCGGAGAAAATACCTTTTTGGAAAGAAAGATCCATGAATCGAAAGAATTTGAACACGGAATCGAATTCACTGATCACCTCCAATAAGGTGGGCCAAGGAACACCTGCCGCCCAATATCCTCCGATTACAGCACCAATACTTGTGCCTGAAATCATATCGAATTCCAATCCTTCCTCTTGGCATACTTTAAGAATTCCTATTTGAGCAAGCCCCAAAGCTGCTCCTCCACCCAAAGCAATTCCCACTCTTTTTCCTGCGACTTTCCTAGAGAGATTTCGAATGAGATGTTTATCTTCTTCAATAAGACTGTGAATCTCCAAGCCCGGAAATTGGTGATCCAATCTCTCTATATCGGATTTGTTTAATAATCCTTTTTCATAATACAGATAATCCGATAGCTCCAGAAGAGTTCTTCTCACTTCGGGTAGAGAATCGGAAACGTCCAAAAATACAAATTCACAGGAAGCAATATAGCGATCCATGACTTCTCGAATTTTCGGCTTGGATATTGTGTGATATACTTTTTCGTAAGGATGATCATTTTCTTTTTTATTTCTTTGGAATTTTAGAAGAACAGGTTTCTTTTTGCTGATTCTTTCCACCTCCATAACAAGTTGATCCATAAAAATATGTTTTTTATCCGGATTTCCCCAAAAAGCTAACACGGTATTTCGAAGATCATCCCTGGTTCCGACAATTTCTTTCCTAAGAGTGAGCGAAAGCATCTTGGAGAAGGTCAAACTTAAACTCGGTATATCATTTAAAATCTTTCGAAAATCTTTGGGATTCATTCTAAGAAGTCTTGTGTCTTCGAGGCAAATTGCAGTAGAAGAGTGAGGTTGATTAGTCAGCAAGGATATTATTCCAAAATAATCACCCTTTCTGAGTATTTCCAAGACTTCAGTAGATGATTTTTCCTTTCTGGAAACTTCTACCAAACCTGATGAGATCGCATAAAAAAAAGGGTTTCCTTTTCCTTCTTCGAAAATTAAATCCCCTCGTTTTAA